>NZ_LGSU01000537.1 GCF_002260545.1 Hydrocoleum sp. CS-953
AGAACATACAGCCTTATCGGTTGTTAAGATAGTATAGATATATGTAAATTTGTGCAAAAAAGTGAGGAAAGAAAAAGATCGCAAAGCTCAATGCTAATGAATGGCCTAATATTAAACAAAATTAGTTAAGTGGCCAATTCAAGTAAATAGGGCATATTGGCAACTATGAAATGAAGGCCATAGCAAAATCTAGATTACCCTGGCCAAAGGGACATAAGCCTATTGAAAAATTAGTTTATTAAAGTTTATTAAAGTTTATTAAAGTGTTTGTTAGTAAATTTGTTTGAATCATATCGTTCAAGTCCCAACTATCAGAATGGAGAGGCGGATAAAATGTTACGCAAGTTGTTTGTGAAACTAACACTCTTAGGCATGGTCACTGCCTTGGTCAGCTCTGGCTTAAAATCATCAGCATCAAACCCAAAGCTGTTAGCTAGCGCTCAAGACCCCAGTACAATAGTTATTTCTGATATTTCTAATAATCCTTCAAAAAAGATTAAAAGATACCAAGGCTTTGCAGACTACCTGGCTGAACAATTAAGCCCATTGGGAGTAAAACAAGGTGATGTTGAAGTAGCTCCTAATTTTGAGTCCATGGCCAATCTTCTGAAGTCAGGGGAAGTAGATCTTTATTTTGATAGTCCTTACCCAGCAATGATTATTAGTGATATGTCTGGTGCAAAACCAATTCTACGTCGTTGGAAGGGTGGTATAGGAGAATATTATACTGTGATTTTTACCATGAAAGATCGAGGAATTAAATCTTTGGAGGATCTTAAAGGTAAGAAGATTGGTTTTGATAAACTTAGTTCGACATCAGGTTATATGTTGCCCACTGCTTTACTAATAGAATCTGGTTTTAATCCTCAAGAGAAGAAATCAGATAATTCGCCAGTATCTGCTGATGAAGTGGGATACATTTTTACTGACGATGATGAAAATACTATTCAATGGGTAATTAGTGGAAAAGTAGAGGCCGGTGCCATAGACATCGGTACTTTTATGAGAATTCCGGAAGCCAGCCGACAAGGAATGATAGTTGTGGCAGAAAGTGAGAAAGTAGCTCGTCATATGGTCTTAGCGAGACCTGACCTGAAGCCTGAAATGCTTGAGGCGATCAAAACCATTATGCTTAAAATGGACAAAACTCCAGAGGGAAAAGAAGTATTACAGGGATTTGAGAAAACAGCCAAGTTTGATGAATTTCCTCCAGAATCAAGCATAAAAAGAATGCGAGAATTGTATGAACTTGTTCAGAACAGGTAAATTAGATGGGCCGATTTGGGATTGGACAAGGGTCGCTAGCTACAAAGTTAACGCTAGCTATGACAAGTTTAGTTGTCATAGTAGTGGCTGGGGTTACTTGGCTATCTGTTGACCTTCAGCAAAAAAGTTTTCGTCGTGAGTTGCAACAACAGACCGAAATCTTACTCAATACTTTAGCTGTTACTGTTAGAGATTCTCTCTACTATGTAGATGCTGATTTTATGGGAGAAATGATGGAGCAGCTTGGGGAAGAGAAAGTATTAGCAGCAGGGCGGATCTACGATCGAGAAGGCAGAGTTGTTGCTGATGCTTATGGAGAAAGTATTTTGGTCTATAATATTGAACCCGATCCTTTTGGAGAGCTTTTAGTTAAAAGTGATGAAACAATTTTTGACTGGAAGTCCAAACCCAATCAACTAATTGCTGGTAAGCCAGTAATTATTGGCAAGAAAAGACTGGGAGCTGTAAGTGTAGGTTTGTCTACAACTCCCTTAAATGAAAAAATTGCTACTGTGCGTAATCAAGGTCTGGTAGTAGCAATTGTGGCTGCTACTGCTGGAACTTTTTTGGCACTGCTAATTAGTCGCTCTATTACTGAACCTTTAAAGGAAATGACTAGAGCTACTAAGCGTTTTGCTTCTGGAGACTTGACTCAGAAGATGGAGATTTCGACTGGAGATGAATTAGCAGTATTGGCAGGATCGTTTAATAGTATGACCGATCAACTGCGAGAACTAATTCAGAGCAAAGAGAACCTAATTGTTAGTTTAAAGGAGGGGGCTGAAGATTTACGCCAAAGTGAAGCAAAAAACATAGCGCTTCTAAATGCTATTCCCGATTTAATTTTTTGGTTTAGTAGGAAAGGGATTTTTCTTTACTATAAACCTTCTAGAAAAGATGAATTCTCTTGGTCTCGTCATGAGTTAATAGGTAAAAAAGTTTCGGAAATTTTGCCAGAAAATGCTGCTAAACAATACTTACAATATATTGATGAAGCACTTGAAGCAGGGGATATTAAAATTTTTGAATATGAGTGGTTTCTTGAGGAAAAACGCCATCATTTTGAAGCTAGGATCGTAGCAAGTGGTAAAAATGAAGTTTTAGCTATTGTCCGAGATATTACAGAAAGTAAGTTGGCGAATATACAGTTGCAACAAGCTAAAGAAGCTGCGGAAGCTGCTAATGTATCTAAAAGTCAGTTTCTTGCTAGTATGAGCCATGAGTTAAGAACACCTCTAAATGCAATTATTGGTTATAGCGATCTGCTCAAAGAAGAGTCTGAAGATTTAGGTTATGAAGATTTTATTCCCGACTTAGATCAGATTAAAACTTCTGGTTTACATCTACTAGCAATTATTCAGGATATCTTGGACATTTCTAAGGTAGAATCAGGGCAGATGACTATGTATGAAGAAGAATTTGATATCCCTACATNGAACACCTCTAAATGCAATTATTGGTTATAGCGATCTGCTCAAAGAAGAGTCTGAAGATTTAGGTTATGAAGATTTTATTCCCGACTTAGATCAGATTAAAACTTCTGGTTTACATCTACTAGCAATTATTCAGGATATCTTGGACATTTCTAAGGTAGAATCAGGGCAGATGACTATGTATGAAGAAGAATTTGATATCCCTACATTTATCAATGAAGTTCAGAGTATTGTACAACCACTGATGCTCAAAAATAGTAATTCTTTTGAGATTTATTGTCATAGCGAAATGGGTACTATGTTTGGTGACCGAACAAAGCTTAAGCAAGTTTTGATCAACCTATTGAGTAATGCTAGTAAGTTTACTCACGAAGGTTTAATAACTTTAAAAGTAGTTCGGGAAGGACATATAGGGCATAATGGAAATGGTGGCAGCAAATTGGTAGTAGAATCAGCTAATGTTTCAGAGAATCAGGTATTAAATCAGATAATTTTTACTGTGACTGATACTGGCATAGGTATGACGCCACAGCAGATTGAAAAAGTATTTCAGCCTTTTGTACAAGCCGATAATACTACAACTCGTAAGTATGGCGGAACTGGTTTAGGTTTGTCTATATGTCAAAAATTCTGTGAAATGATGGGTGGCAGAATTACAGTAGAGAGTTGTGTAGATGTTGGATCTACTTTTTCTGTAAATCTTCCAACTGTGGTAACATTAGAACCTGAAAATATTTTAAGTTCTGAATTATCCTAAAAGTTGAACTCAAAATACAAATCAAAAAAGTTAGATGTTTTTCTCCTCTTCAATACTATTTGAATTAAACACTATTATAAACTTATAAG
>NZ_LGSU01000538.1 GCF_002260545.1 Hydrocoleum sp. CS-953
TGTTTAATGTGCAACTCCTAAAATCAAGATTGAGCAAAACACTATCCCATACTTCAACAAACTATAATACTAGGGTAGTTATCCTATTATGCCTTGGTTAATATAGACAACTGGAGTCAACTCAACTAGGCTAGTTCATAAGTTTTATTGAATGATGAATTTTTTTAAACATTAGACATCTCCGATCATCAAAAATCCAATTAATTATTGCCTATAAATCATCAATTATTTACGGAAATATTGTAGTTTAAAGCCTCCCCTTTTAAGGGAATAATAAATAAAAATTTTCCTGTTCGTCAATCCTCTTCTTTTCAAGGAGAGGTAATTCTAAATTATTAATTCTAAATTATTAATTCTAAATTCTAAATTCTAAATTCTAAATTCTTAATCCCTCTTTTCTGGAGAGGTCTATTGTTCTTATAGCAGTTTTCATGCTTGATAGACCACAGTCATTATCACCGGGGGGTATGATGGAAGATTTGTATTCAGTTGCAACTTAAGGAGTGATAACTTTGAAACTAGCCTTTGACTCCTGACTCCTGACTCCTACAGCAGTTTTGTGGTTTACTCAACTGAAAAGCGCTGTAAGAGATAATTGATGTTAAGGTAAGTAGCACGAAATTAGGAAACCAAGTAAGTATTCCAATATCTCATTGCCTGCTTATTGCCTTTTGTAGAGGAGTGTTTCTCACAGAAGAGATACCTGTTGCAAAGGAGACTTAACACTAACAGGCTAAGGAGGACCTCAAATTAACTTAATCTTAATCGGCCAGAATCCCCGCGCTCTACCCCGAAGGACTGAGCGTCATAATGGGAAGATAGGAAATTCGCGCTTTATGCGGAGCATCAGCAGCGGGTAGTTCACTAATTGTGTGATATAAATTTTCAGGGTATATATCAGGAATCCCTGGCCAAATTTTTTCTTATTTTAAATATTTTAAAGATTTTTAAAGATATGAACGAAAATATTGAGTCTATTAAAAAGGATGGAATAGCAAAGGTAGGAGTTGAGAAAATTAAGACCATGATTGAGGGTTTTGACGACATCAGTCATGGAGGTATGCCAGTTGGCAGAACAACATTAGTGAGTGGTACATCTGGAACTGGTAAAACATTGTTTGCTATTCAATTTCTTTATAATGGAATTACCTATTTTGATGAACCAGGAGTATTTGTAACTTTTGAAGAATCTCCCCAAGATATTATTAAGAATGCCTACAGTTTTGGTTGGAATTTACAGCAATTAGTTGATGAAGGGAAGTTATTTATATTAGACGCTTCTCCCGATCCAGAAGGACAAGATATAGTTGGTAATTTTGACTTATCTGCTCTAATAGAAAGAATTCAATATGCTATTCGTAAGTATAAAGCTAGAAGAGTTTCTATTGATTCTGTAACTGCTGTATTTCAACAATATGATGCTGCTTCGGTAGTTAGAAGAGAAATATTTCGTTTAGTTGCACGACTAAAACAAGTTGGGGCAACAACTATTATGACTACAGAAAGGGTAGAAGAATATGGCCCTGTAGCCAGATTTGGAGTAGAAGAGTTTGTTTCTGATAATGTTGTAATTGTCCGTAATGCTCTGGAAGGTGAACGTAGACGTCGGACAATAGAAATTCTCAAACTGAGGGGTACAACTCACATGAAAGGAGAGTATCCATTTACTATTACTAATGATGGTGTAAATATATTCCCACTTGGAGCGATGCGTTTAACTCAACGTTCTTCTAATGTTAGAGTTTCTTCTGGAGATGAGATTCTAGATAAAATGTGCGGAGGTGGTTTCTTTAAAGATTCAATTATATTAGCAACTGGTGCTACAGGTACGGGAAAAACTCTTTTAGTAAGTAAATTTTTAGAAAATGGTTGTATAAATAATGAACCTGCGATGCTTTTTGCTTATGAAGAGTCCCGGGCGCAATTATTCCGTAATGCTTCTTCTTGGGGTATAGATTTTGAAGAACTAGAAAAAAAAGGATTATTAAGAATTCTTTGTAGCTATCCAGAATCAGCAGGTTTAGAAGACCACCTACAGATTATTAAATCAGAAATTGCCGATTTTAAACCATCTAGAATAGCTATTGACTCTTTATCTGCTTTGGCAAGAGGAGTAAGTAATAATGCTTTTAGACAATTTGTTATTGGGGTGACAGGTTTTGCCAAGCAAGAAGAAATAACAGGTTTTTTTACTAATACTACGGATCAGTTTATGGGTTCTAATTCTATTACAGATTCTCATATTTCTACTATTACTGATACAATTTTGATGCTTCAATATGTAGAAATTCGTGGGGAAATGTCTCGCGCTATTAATGTGTTTAAAATGCGTGGTTCATGGCATGATAAAGGAATTAGAGAATATACAATTACAGCCCAAGGTCCTGATATAAAAGACTCCTTCCGTAGCTATGAAGGAATTATTAGTGGTTCTCCAACTCGAATTACTGTTAATGAGAAAAGTGAGTTGTCTAGAATTATTCAGGGAGTTCAAGAAAAGACAACAGATGAGTAATATTATGTTCGGTTGAGTAGTTATAAATAACGAGGGAGTAGTCACCACGGAATAGAGGAAAAAGAAAGTATAAAAAGGAGAAAGTTTTTCGGTCACGCAAGCGGAACTGAGTTCGATTCCTAATTATCCGGACATGATATAAGATAGGACTTGCTGAATAAGTTTTTTAGTAGGGGAGAGGAGTCAACCCACCCCTAACCTCTCCCAGGAGGGGAAGTCAGGAGTCGTACGGGCGAATGGCCATTCGCCCGTACAGGAGAAATGGGAATTATACAGTAGGTAGTTAGAAAAATAGTCCCTTAATTTTTCTGCCTCGCCTTACCCCAATATACTCACTTTTTCAGATATATCAACTGAAAAGCTTGTAGTTTTTCCAGACATAAAATGGCTAAAACCTTTATATGTCAATGCTTTGATATTTAATCAGCAAACCCTAAGATAATGACGAAGGTATTAGGAGTCAGGAGTCATAAGTCAGGATAATGGGGGAAGTTAGATGGAGATAGAATAGTCTCTCAATTTTTCTGGCTTTGCCTGCCCAAAATTCTCATATTTTTAGCTTCAGGCTCTAAAAACCTTACACTTTCTTTTCCCGCACAAAAGGATAAGCTTTCATATAAGCTATTTAGGATTTATTTCATTTTCTGAAGCTCCTGAAAAAAAATTGCGCATCAGAATTTTCGGCTGCATTCTCACAAAAATTATGATACTATAAATGTTAAATGGGGTTTTTCGTATACATATATGACTTTTTATTCAACTAAAATTATTTGCTAAGAGACAATCAAAACATTCAGGAAATTTTCTTTTTATATAGCGCTGTGCTCCGGCAACAGGCACTATTGCAACAGGCAACAGGGGAAATAAATTGCCGATAATATAAGACTTCTAGCTCTTTTGCCCCTACTACAATTTGTAAATATACCAGCGCTCATTGCTATAATTATTGGGTAGTGCATCAGCAAAGTGTGGGATAAGTCGCGTATGGCTCGCTAATATAATCTCAAAGCACTGATATATAAAGGTTAAGCGC
>NZ_LGSU01000539.1 GCF_002260545.1 Hydrocoleum sp. CS-953
ATTTAATAAAGCTAGAGTACGGTATAGTTATCTATCTGACTGGGCAGACTTGCCTTTAATTAAGCGAGAACCTGATTTGAGAGATTTAGATTGGAATAAAGAGAGAGAATTAAGATTTACATATACTGCCCCTGAAGATATTGAAGCAAAAACAACATACGGAAAATTTTCTGTCTTTTATAATTGTTCTGAAGCAGGTAAGCGTGAAAGTATCGACTTCAAACAATTTGTCTCATTAATGATTAAACCAAATGAAGAACTTTTATGTAAAGATTTTCACTTTAAATTCATACATCCTCTAAATAATTTTATAACTTTTGCAACTGATAGAACTAACTGCATTACTGAATTAGAATTTTATTCCCGTCACGGTGATACAGACATAGTAGATAGCCGTTACAGTCTAGACGAAATCCCTATAAAAGCTATTTATAAAACTTACTACCCCGATAGAAAAAAGCTAGATCAATTACTTTTTCACAATAAAATTTTCTCTGAGATGCTGTTTTCTATCTCTGATATTAAGAGTGACTTTTCATTAATTATGCAAAGATGGTTTGATTCTGTTGACAAACTAGATAGTATTTTGAATTTATTCTTCAGTATTAAGTACAAACCAGATATTTATTTAGAGAGTAAATTTCTCAATCTTGTTCAGGCTGTAGAATCTTATCATCGCCGTCAAATTAAAAATCATGTTTTGCCAAAAGATGAGCATGAAAAGCGTCGGAAAGCAGTTTTAGATAATGTTCCTGATGAGTATAAAAAATGGCTAGAAGACAGACTTCAACATAGTAATGAACCAACTTTACAAGAAAGATTAATAGAAATATTTGAATTAATCCCAGAAATAACCAATCAATTAGTTAAGGATAAAGAAGGATTTGCTACTAAAATCAAGAATGCTAGAAATTATTTCACTCATTACGATGAATCTTTAAAGAAAAAGAAAAAGGTTCCTCAACCAGAAGAATTATCTTGGTTTATAGAATTACTTTCTTTCATTTTACAAGCTTGTATTTTGACAGAATTAGGTTGTACTTCAGAACGTTGTCACCAGTTACTTAACAGAAATAAGAGATATAAGAATGGGTTAGAAAGAGCAAGAGAACCTAAAACTGATATGGGTAAAAAATTACAGGAAATTCGTCTTCAGATACCTTCCGAGCGTAAATTACTAACTAAGGATGAAATAGAAGAAGAAATTGCCGAAAGTCGGGGTGAAAGACAGTGAGTATTATCAAAACCTATATAGATTCTGGCGTACTTATTCAAGCATATCGAGGCGAAACCTATATAGGAATAAAAGCACAAGAAATTCTTGATGACCTCCAACGAGAATATGCCACTAGCTCGTTTGTCAAATTAGAAGTATTATCTAAAGCAATTTATTTTCAAAACCTCGCTGAAGTTAATTTTTATGAAACATTTTTTACAGGTTGTACTATCTGGGCAAATGAACTAGAAAAAATTGTCGAATCTGCACAAAAATTAGCTTCTGATTTTGGTCTAAATGCAATAGATGCTCTTCATGTTNCCTCCAACGAGAATATGCCACTAGCTCGTTTGTCAAATTAGAAGTATTATCTAAAGCAATTTATTTTCAAAACCTCGCTGAAGTTAATTTTTATGAAACATTTTTTACAGGTTGTACTATCTGGGCAAATGAACTAGAAAAAATTGTCGAATCTGCACAAAAATTAGCTTCTGATTTTGGTCTAAATGCAATAGATGCTCTTCATGTTGCTGCTGCTATTTCTGTAAATTCTGATGAATTAATAACAACAGAAAAACCTAGTAAACCTATGCACCGAGTCACTCAGATTAAGGTAACTTCAATTTCTCAATAATACCAATGATAAAATATTTGTAGCACAGGTATCTTGCCTGAGTCCTGTATATTTAGAAATAGAAATAATTAATAACCATGCCAAATCTAACAATAAAAGACCTAGAAAAATTAACAAGCGAACACCCAGACCATCAAATGGAATTAGTAGGAGGAGAAATTATCGTTATGAGTCCGTCAGGTTTAGAATCAGATGAAGTAGCAGCAATGATTATTAATCTATTATTAAACTGGGTACGACCTCGAAAATTAGGCAGAGTAACAGCTTCCAGTGCAGGTTTTCGTTTACCAAATGCAGATGGAGATGTTCGCGCTCCCGATGCTGCTTTTATTCGTGGCGATCGCCTCCCCCAGACTACGGAAAATTATGCCGATATCGTACCCGATCTAATTTTTGAAGTTAAATCTAAAACTGACTCTGTAACCAAACTTCAAGAAAAAATTCAACAGTTTCTAACTTATGGCACGACTGTAGGAGTATTAGTAGATCCCCGCAGTCGCACAATGGAAGTTTATCGCCTTAATACTGAGAAAATTGTGCTTAGGGATGGAGATGTTTTACAAGTTCCAGAATTGTTACCAGGGTGGGAATTACCTGTCGCTGAGGTATGGGCACCAGAATTTTAAGATCGGTTACAGCGACCTTAATTGTGAAGTAATATGTCACTTTCAAAACCCAGTTTCTTCAAGAAACCGGGTTGATAGTTTTCTAATTTTAGATTTAGTTCATTTAAAGCTTTAAATACTCCTTTATTTTATCAGTTATAAGTGATAATTGATATTCCCATCCCTGTTTCTTTTTGATAGTTCTTTTTTGTATTGGCAACCAACATCGATGTTGCCGACCTGGTAATCTATTAAGTTCGTTTTTTATAACTTCATAATTCCTATGTCTACCGTGGATAATTTTTACACCATCTTTCAAAGTAAAAAAGAAGGGAGTCCTTGCATTCCAAGCATGAGATAGAACATACATTTTACAATTAGATTCTAGCCAAGCCTCTATAAAAGAAGTTTGATCGTTTTCCTTTCCTACAGTTTTATTAATAATTTTTGATTCATATATTTCTAACCATCTGTGAAAAAAAAACTCATTATTTGCACTTTTTTTAAACAGAATAACTCCCGTATTATATGTTTCACAAGCAGCTAATACTTTGTTAGTTTTAGGCGATTTTGCTTTATGAGGATCTGTGGGGTCTGGAGCAACAGCCATATCAAAAAAATCTAGAGTTTCAAATATTTCTTGACAATCATCACAGAAATATGTATCTGTATCAATAAACAAAGTTTTTTCGTAGGGAGATCCATGATAAATATGCCTGACTTTATACAACAAACCTTCCTGAAAATGTTTAATATCTGCAGGACGAATAACTACTTCATCAAACAGTGAATTGTTAATGTTTTTATCAGTTACCAGAGTAATATGAGCCTTTGCGTTTAGTTTTTTCAGGCTTGTAGCAGAGACAATTGCTTCTTTCATGTACTTGTCTCCAGTAGCAATATAAAGATAACCTATTTCGTGATTATTCATAATTATAACTTAATAAATTGTTGATTGATAATTATCGCTATCTTTTTCATAGTATCAAAATATTTTCCAATTATAATAAATTGGGTGGTCCTCTATATGTAGTGATAATTCAATATAAATGATTATTTCTTGAAATTAATCTATAGGCTTCGATATTCCACAA
>NZ_LGSU01000054.1 GCF_002260545.1 Hydrocoleum sp. CS-953
AATATTATATAGTGTTTTGAAATGAGATATAAATCTAGATTCAGGTTTTTTCTAATAACAAAAGCGTGCTTATTAAGTACCGACTAAATTCTTGTGTAAATCTACTATTCCCTATTCCCTTTTTATTCAAGAAATATAGGCGTTGGTGAATGAATGTATGATTTTACAAGATTCAGGTGTTAGGAGTCAGGAGTCAGGAGGAGCGTTCTGGAGTTTTTTCTGCGCCTTAAAGAGGGGAAATAAGTCTGATTTACCTTCAATAATTTAGGAATTTCATACCGTGTTTCAGCAACGCCGAAATATAAAAGGCGCAAACAAATCTTCAACAGCTTTCAGCAATTGAGTTTGATTCCAATCTCTATATAAATGAGCAGCGATCGCAGATCCTCCACAACCAACCCCTTCCTTAACATATCCCCTTTCATAAGCTTGTAGTTGAGGATAACAAGACTCAGAAAAACTAAGTTGTGTTGCCATTAAAGGTACACAACCAATTTCTTGTGCTAACCCAACAGTATCTCCAGTTGGATCTTCAGCAACCCAACGAGTTGTTCCCACCACAATATTCTCAGGTTGCCAAGGTAAAAACAACTGTTTTGCCAATGCTTGCATTAAACCATAAACAGCTAACATTTGCGTTCCACCAGCCAACATTACTCCAACCTTAAGACTTGCTGCCATTGCCATTGCTGCTACTACTATTTGCATCGGGTCTCCCACTGCAGCAATTAGTTTTAAAGGTTGTGAAAGTGGAAGCGCCGAATTAAAACCAGCAACCTGTAAACCCTGACGTACCACAGCCAACTTTTGACTATGATTACATTCAGGATGACTGCTATTTACCTTACCAACAGCAGCAATACCCAAACCTAATAAAACTGCTAAAGCAGTAGTTGTTCCTCCAACTACACATTCTCCTAAAATTAGATATCTATCTTTTGCTTCATCAGCTAATTTCTCACCCCAATAACTACCTACTTCGAGTAAATGTTGAACTGTTGCCATATCCAAAGCATTGCCAGAAGTTAAACAACGAGCAGGAGAGCCTCCCAAATCAATTGTTGGTACAGTTGGTTTATGAGTTAAACCTGCATTAAATAAATAAAGAGGAATATTTAGAGCATCAATAATTGCTTTTGTAATTAAAACTGGGGAAGCACCAGCGTTGAGGGGTGGTAATGGATATTGGGGTTGTGGTTGTAGACCATTATATAAAAATTCTACATCTGCTAAACAAGTATATTGGCGGTCTTGTGGTGTTGCTCCTGCTGCTGAAATTCCTGGAATTAGACCTGTATCTGTAAATCCTAAAATACAGCTAAAAATTGGTTGGCGACCTTGATACTTTTGCAGCCAATTTTTTCCCTGTTGTATTTGGGTATAAACACGAATCATTAATTCAGTTATAAGTTATAAGTTATCAGTTATATTAAATCGGGTTATCAATAAAAACAATCAGGTTTCTGAATTCACTGTTTTTAGTTATTTAACTTACCCAAAGAAACTCGGTTTTGACAAGGAATCTTATATTTTAATCATAGACATCTACAAAAAAACTGGTTTCTAGGTTCCAAGTTTTGTTCCTGCTTCTTCCTTCTTCCTTCTTCCTTCTTCCTTCGGGTTTCTGAATTCACTGTTTTTAGTTATTTAACTTACCCAAAGAAACTCGGTTTTGACAAGGAATCTTATATT
>NZ_LGSU01000540.1 GCF_002260545.1 Hydrocoleum sp. CS-953
AGGTATAATAAACGTTGTACATAAATATAGTCATATATAGTCAAATAAACTCAGAGACTGAGAAAACTTGCTAGTAAAAGAGAATTTAAAATCAATGATTATCTCCACAAAGCATCTCGTTTGATTATTAATACCCTCATCACTTACAAAATAGGGACTCTGATAATTGGCCAAAATCAGGAGTGGATACAGGAGATTAAGTTAGTAAAAAAGAACAATCAAAATTTTGTTCAAATTCCCCATGGTAAGTTAATAGAAATGTTATCTTATAAAGCTAAAATGGTAGGAATTAAGGTGATTTTAACCGAAGAATCTTATACTTCAATTGCAAGTTTTATGGATAATGATAAAATTCCTGTTTACAAGAATGGTGAGAAAAATTAGTCAACTTTTAGTGGAAAAAGGGTGAAACGGGGAATGCAAATCGCACAGGTTGTGACAGATTGATTAATGCTGATGTGAATGGCTCTTTGAACATTATGAGAAAAGCAGCTCCCTTTTGTCTTTGACCATGGGATAGAGAAGCCACTGCGTTAGGCGGGTTCCCCAACTTGAAGCAACTGGCGTGGTGTTGTAGTGCCTCCTTTCCTGCGGAATGCTGCGCAAACGCTAACACCCAGTCCAGGTCAAACCTGCAATGCAGGAGAATATGTCATATTTGACTATATTTATTATTATGAACTATACTTTGTGGGAAGCAACTCCAATCTATCAGATGAATATCTACAATTTTTTTCAAAATTGTAGATATAAGTAGATATAAATGGAAAATATGCTTTGATAATTCGAAGAAGAATTTTTATATTCTTGGAATTTTGATGCTAAAATTAAATTCAGTATCTTTATAAGATTTTTTGTTGAACATTTAAGGATTGGTAGATTCACCTTTAAACCTTTAATGTTTATCGGTGAAAAAATCCTAGCTCATAAGTGACGAGCATCAAAAAAATTGCTCTAAAGTAATAAAAAAGACCTCTGTTAGTCAGCAACAAAGGATATTATTAAGTAATATAGTAACTCTCCTTTGAGGAAATGCACTGTGCGGATTCCACTAGATTATTACCGAATTTTAGGTTTACCAATTCAGGCTACTGCCGAACAGTTACGGCAGGCACATAGAGACCGCACCCAGCAGTTTCCTAGAAGGGAGTATTCTGAGGCAACAATAGTTGCCCGTAAACAACTTATAGATGAGGCTTATGCTGTTCTGTCTGACCTAGAACAACGGCAAACTTATGATGGCAGCTTTTTGGCTAAAACCTACGAGCCAGAAAAAGTAGAAGAACTAAGTCCGAGTTCTGAGATAAATCTTGATAAAGTAGAGGAAAAAGAAACAAAACTTCAGGAAACAGGAGAAGTTATCCCCATAATAGCTTCTAGACGATTAGCAAAAAGGATAAGCTCTCAAGGTAGAGAGACCATAAGTAGCTCTCAGTTTGACCCTAACAGCCCCAGTATAGAAATAGAAGATCCACAATTCGTGGGAGCAATCCTGATTCTACAGGAACTAGGAGAATACGAACTGGTATTAAAACTTACTCATCCTTATCTTACTAATAATAGTATTGCTATAAAAGATGGACGTTTTGGCGATCCAGCATTAGTTCTGCCAGATATTGTCCTCACAGTTGCTTTAGCTAATTTAGAACTGGGTAGAGAACAATGGCAACAAGGACAATATGAAAGTGCGGCCACAGCTTTAGAAGCTGGGCAGGGATTATTACTACGAGAAAATCTGTTTGTTCAAGTTCGAGGGGAGATACAAGCTGACCTTTATAAGCTACGTCCTTATAGAGTAATGGAGTTAATAGCATTACCAGAGGAGATAGCTCTAGACCGTCGCCGTGGCCTAGAAATTCTTCAAGATATGTTAAATGAACGGGGAGGAATTGATGGTCAAGGTGAAGATAGCTCTGGACTTAGGGTAGAAGATTTTCTGAAATTTGTTCAGGAGCTACGTCATCATTTAACCACATCAGAACAAAAGAAATTATTTGAGGTAGAAGCTCATCGTCCTTCGGCAGTAGGTACATACCTAGCAGTTTATACTTTTTTAGCTCAAGGGTTTGCCCAAAAACAACCAGCTTTGATTCGTAAGGCTAAGTTGATGTTGATGCAATTAGGTCGTAGTCAAGATGTAAATTTAGAGAAATCTGTTTGTGCTTTACTTTTAGGGCAAACTGAAGAGGCTAGTCGTTCATTAGAACTTAGCCATGAAAATGAACCTTTATCCTTTATTAAAGAAAATTCTCAAGAATCTCCAGATTTATTACCAGGGCTATGTCTTTATGCTGAACATTGGTTGACTGAGGAGGTATTTCCACATTTTCGTGATTTGTCTGACAAGTCAGCTTCTTTGAAAGACTATTTTGCAGATCGGCACGTTCAAGCTTATCTAGAAGCTTTACCTACAGAAACAGAAGCAGTTAATCAGTGGGTAGTTGTTCAACCTCGTCGCGATCGCGACACGGAACAGATGTTCTATCAGAAGGAAGTTGACAAATCCACCGTATCAGATTTAGAAAATAAAGGTATATCTGGTGTGGGTAGTGTTGCTACTGCTAGTCCTGCTTCTGCAAGCAAAGGAACTTCTAATTTACTAGGAGCTAGTTCTGATAAGTTGCTTCAAGAATCAGAAAAATCATCATCTACTATAGGTGCGCAAAAACAATTAACTAATCCCAGTTCTGGTCGCTATTCAGGAAGAATGAGGGAAAGGAGCAGGAGTAGTTTACCTCAATTTAATGAAAGTACGTCACTAGGAAGTGAAGAATTACCCCAATCTATGCCAGACCATAGTCAACGGAGAATCTCTGCTAGAAGAGAACCTGTTAAGGTTGGTCGTCTAATATTAATTGCAGTTTTGGGATTATTGGCAATAGGACTGATTGGGTTTATGACAATTAAAACTATTGCTTGGTTAGCAAATGCTTTAGGATTAGGTGGACCTAGGCTACAAGGAGAACAACCTGAGGTGCTATTGGACAGACCTCCAATAGAAATTCCAGAACCTAATCGGGTTAGCCTCGGAGCATCAGGACCTATAACGAAAGAAGTAGCACAACTAGCGATTCAAAGTTGGTTAGATATTAAGGCTGCTGCTCTTGGTCCTAATCATCAAGTTGAAAAATTACGAAATATTCTAGTGAACCCAGCACTTGAGCGTTGGTTACCTACGGCTAATGCTCTGAAGAGAGAGAAATCTCACCGAAAGTATGAGCATGATTTAGAGATAAAAAGCGTGAAGATGAGTAATACAAATTCTAATGAAGCTCAAGTAGATGCTCAAGTGAGAGAAAGGGTTCAGTTTTATGACAATGGTAGATTGACTAATTCTGACAATGAAAACTTACTTGTTCGTTATAATTTAGTTCGTCAGAATGAAAAATGGCAAATTAGTAATTGGAAGGTATTAAGATAATTATAATTGCCTCTTCTAGGCTGGTTATAGTTTTTTAGTAGTTGAAATAGCTCTCAACCCTTAAATAGTAGAAAATTCAACTAAAGAAAAATTCCTTTTGATTAGAATTGCTTTTTTATATTTCCATAACC
>NZ_LGSU01000541.1 GCF_002260545.1 Hydrocoleum sp. CS-953
AGTTTCTTTCATTCTCCAGCCAAATTTTCCTCAGAGATTCCCCACTCAGATAATTCCTCTAAAATCCAAAAACTGTAACGTTATAGTTTAATTTTCATTTTATGAAGCTCTTAAAAAAATCGCGCCTAATAAGAATATAAGGTTGCATCCTCACCAAAATTCTGATATCATAAAATTTAGCTGGGGTTGCTCGCCCATACACATGACTTTTTATTCAACTAAATATACTATAGATTTTCAGCGATCGCGAGGAACAACAAATCTCATTCCCCCCTTAATTTCTAACTCATTCTTTTGATATCTAGGAATAACATGAATATTGCAGTGCATCATTTTTTGTCCTGCAGCACGATTAACATTTATCCCTACATTAAATCCGTCAGGTTGATACTTTTCCTGTAAAATTTTCTGTACCTGATTTACCATCAACCAACATTCTAATTGTTCCTCTATAGGCAACTCAAAATAATTTGCTAGATGACGCTTCGGAATAATTAATGTATGCCCTTTTGTCACTGGATAGCCATCAAGAATTGCATAAGCTCTTGCTGACTCTGTAATTAATTGTAGACTTTTCCGAGGGTTACAAAATAAACATTTGTTTTCCGAATTTTTTTGCTGATTATAATGAATATATTCATAAATTTCACACAATTCATCAACGTGAATAGATTTAAAAGGTAAATTCACTAAACATTGATAAGTTGGTTTCTTGTGTATGAAATGTTCTCGAAAACCCTCCCGCTTCAAACCTCTTCTCACAGCATAATAAGCTTTGCCTCCAGAATGTAATAACTGAGAAACTTCCATCAAAACTTCTAATTGCGGTTGTTCAAACAAAACATTTAAGACATAAAAACAAAGGATAGTATCAAACTTTCCCTGGGGATATTCAGGAAAATAATAAGGGTCGTAACCAGTAATATCAAAGCCTTTTTGTTTTAGTAATTTAACATCATTACCCCAACCACAGCCAAAATCAAGAATTTTACCTACTAGCAAATTTTTCTCTAGCATTAGTTGAGCTGGAAATGAGATAAATTTACGCTCTTTAGCAGTAAGGTGAGTATATTTGTTTGATTGTTGATTGGTAAACAAGGATACTTTTGCGATGGAGTAATGCAGAATACAATAATTATAAGATAATTTATATCAAGTTTGAATTATCAGTGATAAGTAAAATATTCGGTAATCCTATAGATGTAGTGATTTATTATTAAGGCAGGGAATAGGGAATAGGCAACAGCCAACAAAAATATAAATTAATTCGCTCCTTTTAAAGGAATAGTATTTGCTTGCCTACTAAATTTTTTTTGAGAATATCACTACTTGATATACCACTACCAAATATTCTTGTAGGGGCAATTCATGAATTACCCCTACTCTTATCTCTATTCCTTATTATCTATTAGACATTTCCAGAAAAGAGGGAGTAGGGAGTAGGGAGTAGGGAGTAGGGAGTAGGGAGTAGGGAGTAGGGAGTAGGGGGAAAGAATTGATGAATAAGAGTGGGATAATTGATTTTACTTTTTATTATTGGAGATTTCTATTATTTATAGGTATTTAACTAAAGATAGTATAGTATTAGTTATTAGAATGAATTAGATTTTTGATAATTAGTCTATTGGCAATATAGCGTTTCCCAAGCTTATGAGGTACAGTTGTATTTTTGTCTTTTTGTTCCCTGTTCCCAGTTAAGTGTTCCCTCAAACCTAAAATTTTGTACCTCACGCTTTTGGGGAATTGCTATATTTAATTTATTAAGTGACCAGGGAGCAAAAATCTACTTGTTCACATAATTTAGCTTTTACAATTATTGAAATATTTATGCTTAAGACTGTCAAATATTCTCAACATAAATATTCCTAGAACTAATCTCAAATTCCAATAATTACTGATAAATAAAATATCAAGTCTTTCTCACCAAGGATAACAAGGATAAAGAGACGGGATTTATTTGAATCTATCAAAATCATTGGGGTACTTGTCACCCCATGAGGTGAAATGTTTTTTGATAGTTGCTTCAATTCCCTTTCAAAGAACAACTTCTCTCATTCTCCTACTTTCTATTCCCTATTCTCTCGTTTTTATTAATTTCAAGGTTCAAGGTTAAACTAATGAATTATCGAGAAAGAAGCTGGTTTTATATGGTTTTCGACTTTAAAAGTTCAGTCATTCCTAATATTTGGACGAGAGTATTAGTAANTCTCCTACTTTCTATTCCCTATTCTCTCGTTTTTATTAATTTCAAGGTTCAAGGTTAAACTAATGAATTATCGAGAAAGAAGCTGGTTTTATATGGTTTTCGACTTTAAAAGTTCAGTCATTCCTAATATTTGGACGAGAGTATTAGTAATTATGATATTTGCACTGGGAGTGACGATAGCTCATGGTAATAATTTGCCAATGAGTCAGCCAATTTTAGGTAGTATTATCCCTGGAATTGTCCTAGGTTTATTGTTAGTGTTTAGAACAAATACTGCTTATGACCGCTATTGGGAAGGTCGAAAATTAATCGGGTTAATTGCTAAAAATTGCTGCATTATGGCAAAAAACATAATGGTTTTTGTGCCAGAAAATAATAGTGAAGATTACAGCAAAAAAATCTATCATATTCAACTATTGATTGCTCTATTTATGGCGATTAAACTTCAACTTCGGCAGGAGAAAGTTAATGAAGAAATTAAAAGCTATATTTCTGAAATTCAGTATCTACAATTGTCTAGAACTAAGAATATTTCTCTACAAATCACTAAATGGTTAGCAACATATTTTGATGAACTTGCCAAAAATAATTCGATTAATCAATTAACCTTAATAAATTGGAATAAACAGATTGAAGAAATTTATATTTATTTTGGTGGTTGTGAACGAATTGCCTCTACTCCTATTCCTAAAGCTTATTCTATTCACTTGAAACATTTATTACTAATTTATTGCTTTGCTACTCCTTTTCAATTTGTCGCCGAATTAAGTTGGTGGACAATTCCCGTAGCAGGCACTATTAGTTTTGCTCTCTTAGGAGTTGAAGCCATAGGTTTAGAAATAGAAAATCCTTTCGGTTACGATTATAATGACTTGCCCTTAGATAATATTGCAACCAAAATGACAGAAGATATTCAGGAACTCATCAACTCTGGTTCTTTCAATAACTCAGAATTATGGCAGGGGTTGGTTAGTTTGCAGCAAATTACTTAGTAGAAAATAGGAAATAGGAAATAGGGAATAGAAAAAAGATGTAACTTTTGTCATACTATTTATTTGTTTATTTGTCATAATGATTTTAATTTAAGTGCAGTTTCAACCTTCAGAAGTAGAGTTAATTAGAGACCGTTTACAAACAAAAACTTAAGCCCTTGTAGGGTGACTTAGGCGGGCTTATGACTGTAATTTTTCGTGGTTTAAGGTACGCCGTAATCCACCAAATAGCAATATTTTTCCCTTAATATTTACTTTATAAATGCTTTCTTAGCAACATACGATAAGAGACTGGAGAGTAAAATAATTATTAACAGAGCACGCGAAGTGACTAAAATCTAAAAGCGGTAATGCTTCAAGGGATTGAAAGAAGGT
>NZ_LGSU01000542.1 GCF_002260545.1 Hydrocoleum sp. CS-953
TATTAGATATCTCCCACTCATCCAATCATCAAATCAATTATTACCCATTTTTTATCAATTTATTATCCCTCAGACCTATTTTCTGGAGATACCTTCAGGGATTCTATAGAGAAAAACTCCAGAAGTATTTAGATGTATGAATACCTTGTTTTACTAAAACACGAGGAGTATACAGCAAATCCGAACAATTCTTCCCATATCCTTATCACCCCATCACCTCATCTTAGTGAAAAACCATTACGCGAGCAGGACTACCCTGTTTTTAAAGTTACTGATGTACAGTTGTTTTTTCTTTTCCATGTTGGCTTTTCCCTACAACCTAAAATCCTAAAACTTTGTACCTCAACTCTAATAACAATTTCTATATATTAGATTCATTTGTAGAATCTACTGATTTTGTGAAATAATTATCTATCCAGTTCATAATCAGAATTAATAAACCCAACATACAGGCAGAATACATATCTCCACCCCATCCATCATGTAACCAATGAAAAGCTTCATCTTTACCTGTACCATGAAAAATTGTTAGTACAGTGTTTCTGACAATATTTGCAGTGACACTAACTGATACTGTACTAACGAGTAAAAAAGTTGTCTTAGCACGACTTGCTATAGCTCCAGTCCAATAAAGTAACATTAGAGAAACATAGATACTGGTAAATAACATTTTTAATCCAGCACAATGGGGAGCAACTTCGACAATTCTATCCCCGACATATAAGTATATTTGTTCAACAGTAACCTCCATGTTCAACTGAGTTAAAATAAACCCGGCAACTGCAGCAATAAATTTCTGTAGAGGTAAGGCATAGGGTTCAATTAAGTAGGGAATATAATTAGGACTAGCAAGCAAAATAAATAGTAATGGCATACCCATTAATTTTAAACCTGGTATTCCTTTAAACCAAAGGCAAATTCCTGCCAATATTATCGGAAAAGATAAGTTTATTAAGTCTGGAATACCACTGATATACCAAACTCCTCCAATTCCTAATAATACTGCTCCTAAGGGGTGAGAAATATTTGGCAAGTTTTGCCATTTATGGCGATTATTCCAAACAATATAACTAGCAAAAGGTAAACCTATTATTCCATGACTAAAATATTCATGTTCTATACTTATGCTTTTATTGAGCCATCCATTATACCAATAGATTATTAATGGAGCATACATCAAAAAGATTAGGGCAGCGATGGCTATTGTTAGTAAATTTTGCTCAATAGCAATAGGAAATTTTCGATGGCTTTGCATATTTTTTAGTTATATTGATTGTAATTAAAACATTTAACATTTTAGACTATATCTTTAATTAAAAGATATACAGCATATTGGAAGTCAATTAAGTTAAGTACAGATATTAATTTTAAAATTCTTGTGGGTTGGGCATCTTGCCCGAACTTATGTACTTAACTCAGATCAAATATNGTTTTATACCATTTCACTGTCCATAAGTCGGAAATAGTTTTACAACCTGGAGTGTAAAATAATTCCCGGCAATACTTGTGAGTTAAAAGTTGAAGCCAATAGTATCTATTTTTTTTTGATTTTTTACTTTTTACTTCCGTGAAACGGTATAGATGATATTTTTCAGAAAACACCCTGAACTTTAAAATCAATTAAACCAATAGTTACTAATTGATAATTTGACTAATTGTCTCGGCAACTTGATGAATTTGTTCTTCACTAATTACAGGATACATAGGTAAAGATAAAATCTGTTCACTCAAAGTTTCACTGTTAGGAAAGTCACCTTGTTTATAGCCTAAGTTTTGGTAAGCTGGTTGGAGATGACAGGGTATAGGGTAATGGATACCTACTGAAATACCTGCGACTGTTAATTTCTCTTTTAGGGTATCGCGGTTAATCGGAGATTTGTCAGTGACTCGAATCACATATAAATGATAAATATGCCCACTACCACTAACATTCTTTATGGGAGTAATACCTTTCTCTTCCATGGGGCTGAGGAGGTTATCGTACTGTTGGGCCGCTTGGTTGCGATCGCTATTCCAACCTTCTAAATAAGGAAGCTTGACATTAAGTACAGCAGCTTGTATTGTATCAAGTCTACTGTTTGTGCCTACTTCCTCATGGACATATTTACGGGGCGCTCCATAATTGCGGAGAGTTCGCATTTTACTTGCCACCTCTGGATCGGAGGTAATAACAATTCCTCCATTACCAAAGCAACCTAAGTTTTTACTAGGATAGAAGCTAAACGCAGCAGCAGTTCCTACACTTCCAGCACAATATCCTTCTCTTTCGGCTAAATGAGCCTGGGCTGCATCTTCAAATATAATTAGGTTGTTAGCTTGAGCAAAGTCTTTTAGTTCACTAGGAGCTACCATTTGACCATAAAGGTGTACTGGCAATATTGCCTTGGTTTTGGATGTGACAGCTTTTTGAGCAGCTTCCCAGTCAATTAACGCAGTTTCAGCATGGCAGTCTACTAGCACTGGGGTAGCACCAGCATAAAGTACCCCAATTAAAGTGGCAATAAATGTATTAGCTGGTAAAATTACCTCATCTCCTGCACCAATACCACAAGCTTGAAGTCCAAGTGCTATAGCATCTGTACCACAAGCAACTCCAATGGCATTTTCTACTCCACAAGCTGTAGCGAATGAGGACTCAAATTTTTCTACTGCTTGACCAAGTATAAAATCTCCTCTTTCTAATACTTCCTGAATCGAATTTTCTAATTCACTTTTAAGTGGTTGATGTTGGAGTTTGAGGTCAACGAAAGGAATATTTTTTGGCATACTCTACATATAATATCTATCGGTTGTTTGGAAACCCGTCAGCTTTAGCTATGGTCTGAAAAACCTTCGGCGACTTCTATCATATTCTCCTTAAGAGAGGTTAACCAACTCAAAAGTCAGAAGTTAGAAGTTGTTTTTGTCACGGGGATGGGTGAGTAACCCTCCAAAAACATTTCACCTTAAAAGGCGGGGTTTGGGGTTTTAGACCCAATTATTCTGATTAATGCTTTTGGGTATTGCTTTATACATTAAGTTGGCTTAATTAGTATGTATAAGATAGCACAAATAACTTCTGGAAATGATCGGGGCATAAGATTATCGTCTACCAATCTATAAAATCTTGCTACAAATAAGTCTTTTATTGATCATGATTATCCATATAATCTAGTGCTACACCACGAGAATTATCAGGGATAAAGACTATACCCAATTTTTATAACGTCAAACATCTTTAGCCTGTCAAGTTGCCTTCGTGGACTACTATAAATTACCAAGTAGAACCTATAAAGTCTATTTTTTTCTATAGATTCCAAATGGGTTCTATTTAAAAATAGAGGGATAGATGTGGAGATGGGGTCATTTTTCTAGCTTTTTGCCCTATTTTATATTCTCGATCTCCTCACTTCTGACTCCTGGCTCCTGACTCCTTTGCCAAAAACTCGTACCTTTGCTCATATTCCAAATGGCTTCTATATTTATCTTGTTTGAACCAAGATTTATCCTCTAAATGATGTCTCTTGGCCTAAGTTATATAATCTTAATAATATTTTATATGTATTATCTAATAATAGAATTTTAAAAATGTTACG
>NZ_LGSU01000543.1 GCF_002260545.1 Hydrocoleum sp. CS-953
AGCATTCAGCCGTCAGCCGTCAGCTATCAGCTAAGGTTTTTATAGGGGTTTTCACTTCATGACTTGCATTATTTCTGCCTTATGCCTTCTACCTTTAAGCCAAAATCTCTTATATTCTATGAATCATGAAAAGCGGGCTTACTATGAACGACCATATATTCAATTTTTGCTCCTAGCAATAGGGAATATAAAATCTAGATACACAACAGCTTATANACTATGAACGACCATATATTCAATTTTTGCTCCTAGCAATAGGGAATATAAAATCTAGATACACAACAGCTTATAATTCCCGTGCCTCCTAGCATTTTCAAAAGCTGTTTGCGTAGCATGACCTAGGAAAAGCTGAGTGCTAATAGCTGTTTGCGCAGCATTCCGCAGGAAATGCTTACTAATAGAGATTTTATTGCTCAAGATAACTATTGTTAATTAATGGATAATTACCTCTGGTTAAAACCGTAAAGGAATTGAATTATCAGGAAATCACAATTTATTTTTTTCTCCTTAAAATCAGAGGCTTTATACCATTTTCAAAAAAAAAATATTACGAATAATAATAATTGTTCAAAGGTTTTACGGTAAATGTTTATTTGACAAAAAAGACAATTACAACATAAAAAATAGTCTCAAATTTATTCATTCTGAGTCCTGAGTCCTGAGTCCTGTCTCCTGACTCCTTACGCAGTAAGTTAAATATTTGTAGCGAAGATTTGTCAATTTGGTATTAGGGACTTCAAAATAAAAAAATATACAATTACCTTGCATTTGGGGGAGTAGGGAATAGAGGTAGAGAAACTTTCCAGGTCTAGTTCAAAAATTGGATAATTTATTTTTTGCTATTCCCTTAAACCTTTGGGGATTAATTATAAATTATCCATTGGTAAAGGGGTCAAGTTGATAAATATTAACTAAACAATTATTGGTTATGAGGATCGTTTTAAGTTAATCTAGAAATCTGGGGATAGATATAGAAAAATATTCAACTACCAATAGCTTGTCATAAAGTAAAGCCTGTAGAGAGTCAAAATCTCTTAACAGCACTTCTGTTAAGGACTAGATGAAACAAGAGTTGAAGATTAAACCTACTCAACTATCTTTCATTTTAGTAAGTTTGAGTCAGTTTCATAAAGCAGATGCTAGAGAGTCAAACTTTAGCTATTGGGCAAAAATCAAAAAATATTTATTGCTTTTATAGTATAAATATTTCCCTGCTTATTGATCAAAACCAACCCGATTCGTGGTAAGTATTATAGTAAAAAGCTCTATATACATAGTGTGTCCTTGTCACAATATTATGTTGCGAGCTTTACAGGATTAGGCGAACAGCCATCACTTTAATTGGTTATGCTGGTTGGGGACAATTAATTCCTAACTATATATTTCTGCCAACGTTGAGAATACTGGGCAGTTAACTATAGCTGTGAATTTGAACAGCACAATAACTTATTCTCAAACTGTGGGGAAAAGAAAAAGTCCCGAAAAAATTGTCAGACAGGATTCATTCTTGCCCTCCTGAATGGGATTTGGATATGTCGTAACAAAAACACTTTAGCAAATATAAAACATAGGGCGGTAGGACATTCCCTTCTTAAAGCTTGTAGAGTCCGACGGGATACCAGGACTGGGAAGCAATAAGCTTACACTATAGCATTAGCTTAGTGTGGGAAGTATGTCACAAAACTCGGTGTATTTAAGGCCGAGAGTATGTCAATACTTTGTAAATATTAACTGCAATGAGTGAAAGGAAACGAGCGCTAATTACTGGTATTACTGGTCAAGACGGTTCATACTTAAGTGAACTTTTACTTGAGAAAGACTATGAGGTTCATGGTATTATCAGACGTAGTTCTAGCTTCAATACAGATAGGATAGACCATATTTATCAAGATTCTCATAATCCTGATGCTAGATTATTTCTCCATTATGGAGACTTAACTGATGGGACTACTCTACGTCGAATTCTTGAAGAAGTTAAGCCAGTAGAAATATACAACTTAGGTGCCCAGTCCCATGTAAGGGTTAGCTTTGATTCTCCAGAGTATACAGTAGATGCGGTGGGAATGGGCTCTCTACGTTTACTTGAAGCAATTCGAGACTACCAACAACGTACTGGAATTGAAGTTCGTTTTTATCAAGCTGGTTCTTCGGAAATGTTTGGTAAAGTTCAAGAAGTACCTCAGAAAGAAACTACGCCTTTTTATCCCCGTAGTCCTTATTCTTGTGCTAAAGTTTATGCCCACTGGCAAACAATAAATTATCGAGAATCATACGATCTCTTTGCTTGTAATGGTATATTATTCAACCATGAAAGTCCTCGTCGAGGTGAGACTTTTGTAACTCGTAAAATTACTCGGGCTGTAGCTAGAATTGTAGCGGGTAAACAGAAAAAACTTTTTCTTGGTAATTTGGATGCTAAACGAGATTGGGGATATGCAAAGGATTATGTTCGAGCTATGTGGATGATGCTACAGCAGGAGGAACCAGATGATTATGTAATTGCTACTAATGAAACTCATTCTATTAAGGAATTTCTAGAAATAGCATTTACTCATGTAGACTTAAATTGGCAAGATTATGTGGAGTTTGACCCCCGTTATCTACGTCCTGCGGAGGTTGATTTATTAATTGGTGATTGTACAAAAGCACAAGAAAAGTTAGGTTGGAAACCATCAGTTACTTTTACAGAGTTGGTGCATTTGATGGTTGATTCTGATATTAAAGCTTTGGAAAAAGCTGCTATTATTGGCAATGGTTTTGATTAAAATTTTTGGGCTAACTGATGAGTTAGGAAGATTTAAACTTTGTGAGGTGATAGTGCTTTTCATGGTCTTTTGGCACTATCAAAATCAACAAATTTTCTGATGAAGAAGTTGCTCAAAATACAGATAATTATCGGGTGTATCATTTCAGTTATCAGTACCTCTTGGAATAGGGAAACTTGAAATACTGAATTTGATTTTTTTGTTTCCTTAAAATGGGAGGCTAGAAAATGAATTTTCTGGTCAAGATAATATATAGATAAATGAGTCAACTTAGGGAGTAATTGAATAAAAAAATTCCTAGCGGTAGAATAAGTATGAAGTAGAAAGCTAGTGCCGCTACGCGGAAGTTAAAAGCCTGAAAGGTTGCGAGGCGACAGCCGTGGCAATCTCATGCATTCAAGCATTATTGATTAGTAAGGCTTTTAGGATTTTGTAACTGGTCAGTTATTTCCGCCATTCTGCAATAGGATAAATATTCGGATGATATTTAGCTACAGTTCTACTAGGAATTGATTGTTTTTAGATTCTGCTATAGCAATCATAAATAGTTGTTTACTAATGCAGAATGTGAGAACTTTAGTTAAATTAAAAATTAACAGTTAAAGTATCTGAGATGATGATGGTACAAATGCTGCATATAGTTACTNATCATAAATAGTTGTTTACTAATGCAGAATGTGAGAACTTTAGTTAAATTAAAAATTAACAGTTAAAGTATCTGAGATGATGATGGTACAAATGCTGCATATAGTTACTAAATTATCAGTAAAATTTGACTTGGACTTGGCAAATTTTACTTTTATATAATTA
>NZ_LGSU01000544.1 GCF_002260545.1 Hydrocoleum sp. CS-953
CCTAAACCAGAAAAATTATTAAGTCCTTCTACTGGTTTAATAGGAGTTTTTTTTGCCGTAGGGGTTTGGTCTCCAAACCCAGAAACATTAGTATCTACATCTATCTGGTTAGTTAGAATTTTTTTTTTCGTAGTAGTTTCTTCTCCCAACCCCGACAAATTTTTATCTGGTTCGACAGAAAATAGACTTTTAGCTGGAGTATTTGTCTTTTTAGATTTGAACTTTTCTAAATCAGCTTTAATTTCTTGAATCTCTACTTGCGACTTCTCCAAATCTGCCATTATTTCTGTCATAAATTCTGAAGATTGTAGCTGTGAAACTGTAGAAGTTTGTGCTGCAACTTTTTCATATTTTGGTAGGGTAGGAGATGGAGATACTTCTACTGGTTTAACTTGTTTATCTGACACTTCAACAGTTTCCTTTTCAGTTTTTATTTGAGGTATAGAAATAGCCAACCGTTTTGAAATAGCAGTACCTTTACCTTTTTGGAAAAAAGGAGTCAAACTAATATTAGAATTACGACATTGTTCTAGCTGTTCTGAAGTGAGAGGTATAGAAAGCTCAAACCTAGCATTTTCCGCATCTAAATGAGAGTTATTCTTTTTCACATGCGGACTAGGAATCGCTTTTTTCAATTGAAAATTCTGTATTTCTATTTCACCAAGAACAACCTTCATATTTTCTAGAATACCCGATCCAGCAGCAGCTACCCAACCTCTAATAGACAGTTCTTTTTTATCTGCCAATCCTATGTATTCCAGATATCCAGTTGTAGCTAATAATAAAGTTTCTAATATTTCTTTTTCCTTTGTATCTATCCCTGCTACAGGTTCTAACTTCTCTTTATTTTTCAGTATAACTATGTCTTGACTAGCTCGAATACCACCAGGAATAAAATCAATTATTTCAAATTCCGATACCCATTTATTTCTGATATAATCCTCAGTCTGATAAGTAGTTTGATACCAGTCAGGAAAAACCTTCTTTCTATCCGGAGATGTAAAAAATAGTAACCCTTCTTTTTCTAATTTAGTTGTTAAATCGTAAGCTTCTCTAGAAATATTCGGACCGCGAGTTGTAATCATCACAATACCTTCTGGTTTTGTAATTCTGCGTAGTTCTTTTAACCATTGTAACTGCATTTCTTCATTGATATGACTAAATACTGAAATCAGATAAACAAAGTCAAATTTATTATCTTCATATTCCGTAGGAGGTAAAGCTTGATTAACACTAAACTTGGCAAACTTAAGATTTTCCTGACACCAATATATTGCCTCTGCATCTACATCTATACCTTCAAAAACAGTAGACTTACTTAACAGATAATTCCAAATTATTACCCGTCCGCAACCGCAGCCAAAATCTAAAACAGAATCAAAATCGCTAAATTTTTTACCAATTTTATTCAGAGCTAATTTTAAGTCTCGACTTATTCCTAAACCTATGTTTAAAAATCCGTTTATTTCTGATTCTCCATGCACCCGATCTACTAAAAATTCAGGTGGGAAAGGTATAGAAGTTTCATCAGACAAAATAATATGAGAATCAACAATTTTGTAGTCTACAATTTTATTAGTTTTCCCCACAAAATTAACCACTTTAACTATAGCCTTACCTTTAGCATCTTTAAATAAAGGAGTTAAGCTCAGAACACAATCCTGAAATTCTAAAATTTGAGATTCAGAAACAGGAATAGTTACTTGGAAACGAGCATTTTCTGCACCAGCAAGTTTAGGAAAAGCTTTCTTAATATCTGGACTATAAATACCAAGAGAATGTTTAAACTTAGTTATTTCCTGACCTCCTATAGAAATTTTAAATCCTTTTACAGAACCAAAATTGTAAGAACCTACCCAACCAGATATTACTAAATTCCGATTAGAAATTGTCACTTTCTCGAAATAACCTAACGTTGTAATTGTTTTAATTGGTGCAATAAACTTTGGCTCTTCTACAATTTTGAGATATTCAGAAAAAGTACCTAGTTTTGAATAACCCAATTCTTTCAATAAAACCTTACCTTCACCATCTTTAAAAATCGGAATTAAAGCAATTCGATCATTTTGGAATTGTGAAATTTGTTCTTGATTCAGAGGTACTTTAATCCGGAATCTAGATTGACCAGAATTATTCAGACTAGGATGCAACTTTCTCACATCTGGACTAGGCAAATTTAAAGCAGTTTCAAACTTTTCTATTTTGGTATTTGCAATAGTTAATTTGAAACCTTTTACTTCCCCCGAATTAGGAGCAACCACCCAACCTGTAAGTAGTAATTCTTGATTATCAAATTCAGCCTTATCCAAAGAACCTAATGTTCTTAATAATTCTATTTTTCCCGTCACCAGATATTCCTCCAAATTAACCATATTTTCTTCTGGTAAATTATTAGTTGTAATTCTTCCTTCCTCCTTATTACTTCTTCCTTCTAGTAATGGTAAATTAATTGTACTTCCTCTTTCTTCCTTCTTCCTTCTTCCTTCTGATAATTTTAAAGCTGCTGCATAAAGTTCCATATCTTGACTATTAGCAGCAGCTAACTTATCCATTAATTTTCTATCTGATAAGACTTCCTTTTGAAACTCAACATACTCTGGATAGGGATTTCTATTTTGATAAATCACCTCATAATCAGACCAACCAAAAATATTTTTCAGCTCCAGTAAATCCTCAGCAAAATATTCCGTAATTCCCACAAAATAAAAATAATCCAGAGACTTACCATTCAGACAATAAGTCATCAAATTACTGTTACCTTGAGCAAACTTTAACAAACTTTCTTTATTAAGATGATCTTTCCTAGGATTAGATATATGACGAAAACAATAATCAGAAATTAACCGCCGGATCGGTTCTCTTAACCATGTAATTCTCTTAGCATTAGGAAAGAATTTGTCATACTTACCCGCCCGAAAATGACCCTCAATAACTTTAGTCTGCCAATGAATAGTAGGTGGCATATTCTCTTCAAACATATTAGTTTTATCCGTCAGAACTCCTTGAGTTCCATAAACCTGTAATAAAACCTGTCTAAAAGCAGTTCCAGCAGCTTTTGGCACATGAACAGAAATCAATTCTACCTGCGGAGTAGTAGTTTGTAAATTATTTCCTACTGGTGTTTTTACTAAAGAAGATAAAGCAGGATTAACCGCATTTAACAGAGGTTCTCCTTCACGATTTTCTACTAAAGGAATTAAAATAATCAGAGCATTTTTAAATTCTTGTTGCTGCTCTTTCTTCATCGGCAATCTAATAATAAACCGAGCATTATTAGCAGCAGAAATATTTGGATGCGCTTTTTTAACTCCAGGACTAGGAAGACCTTGAGTTAATCTAAATTCTGTTAATTGTTTATTGCCAAATAAAACCTTAAAATTAGTTACAGGTTCAGACTCAAAAGAGAGAACCCATCCACTTAAACAAACAGTTTCATTGTCTATTGCTACTTGGTCTAAAAATCCAGTAGTTGCTGCTAGTTGTTTAGGTTGTTTATCTGTTATTTTAACTTTTTCCATATTGCTAAGATTCTGCTAAATTATTTATTACTAAATTATAATCTTGAAGAAGTATAGCGCTACGCACAAG
>NZ_LGSU01000545.1 GCF_002260545.1 Hydrocoleum sp. CS-953
CGGCTACTGTGGCTGTGTCGTTGACTGCTGTCGGGAGGTCGTTTCTTGAATTAACTGTTCCTGTTACCGTTCCTGTATCTTCTCCACCTCTACCGTCTTCTACTACATAATCAAAGCTAATGGAACCGTTATAGTTTTCATCTGGGGTAAAGGTTATATTTCCGTCTCCATCTACGTTGACTGTGCCGTTGGGTACGTCTATAGTTTGAGTTTCACCCGTTAGCTCTACACCGTTGATGGATTTGATACTCAGAGTATCAGGATCACCATTAAGGTCTCTATCGGGATCTCTATCATCATCATCTGTTGTATCAGGTGTACCCCCTAATAAATCAAAAGTCACACTTCCAGAGTCTTCATCCATGGAAAAGGTATCGTCAATAGCTGTCGGAGGTCGATTTATAGTAACAAACCCTGTATCATCTAAAGGACCATTTATACCCTGCTCAATATAATAGTTGATTGTAACTGGATCGGCATTACTGCCAGTATTAGTATAGGTAATTTGTTCTAATACCTGATTAATTACATCGGCATTAATTTCATTACGTTGATCGCTAAATGTTAATTGTAATATACCATTACTATTAGTAGTAACTGTGATAGTAGCACTAATTGTTCCTTCTACATCAAACGTTGTATCTTCTGTTAAATTTATGCTACTAAATTCATCTTCACTATTAGGACCTCCATCTCTCTGTATGATCACAGAAGTACCATTATAATTTGTTGAATTATTGATAGCACTAGGTTCTACAGTTAGGGTGTTACCATTTTGTACCTCTATTGAACCAAATGCTGAAACATAGTTTCCATCCGCTTCGGTTCCTGTATCTTTATTATTATCCTCTATTGTGTATTTAACTCTTATTATTGAGTTATCAGTAGTATAATCAGTATCATAAGCAATATTTCTTAAAGCTAAATTAACTAGATCGCTAGTAGCTTTATTGTTAAATGTTAGTTCTAATTTACCTGCAGTATTTTCAGTAACTTTACCGATAGTTGTAGTAGTACCATCTACTGTTATCGTCAGGTCTGGGTCTCCTGGGTTATCTGGATCGGTTAAATCTCCTAATACATTAGAACTACCATTACTAAAATTGCCACTTGCAGTCTCCACTTCATCTATTTCTGTTTGTAAAGTGAGGACAGCACCATTGTAGTTGTTTCTTTCAAAGAGTTCTGGATCTTTTATTTCCGCACCATTGTCTAAGACTACTGGGGTTACTGGGGTTGCATTTGGGTTCACAGTTACAGTATTATCTTCAGTGATAATATTTTCTGGATCTAGACCTGTAAAAGCAGGAGGATCGTTAACAGGAATAACTTTAATTGTAGTCTTAGCAATATTTCCGGTATTATTGTTATTGTTTGGCTCTTCAGTATCATCATCTGTATCAGTTAGCTGAATTTCTATTTCTCTTGGCGTTGTATTTGGGGTATCGCTGGTATTCCTAAATTGAATTGCTTTCAGAGCAGTTTCAAAATCTTCTGCAGAGGCTCCATCTGTTCCAGCGTCTACAATAATAACATCAGTACCATCACCAGTGATAGTTATTTGACTACCTGTTGCAGTAACTGTTAAACTAACAACATCATCATTGGCATCACGAGTAACAGTGATACCGTCAACTTCATCCACGAACAACTCATCACTATCTTGAGGATTAGTCAGCGTAATCTCAGCACTCCGGATCTTTCCACCAGTATCGTCTACATTACCATCATCATCAAGGTCTACACTGCCATCAAAATCTTTGATATCTACTGCACCATCAACTATACTTACACCATCTATCTCACCATCATTATCTTCATCAGTATCTTCTGTAAAAGTATTTTGGTAACTAAAAGGATCGACAGTAGAAACGTTATCAGGATCGGGGTCGATAAACGGAACCTTAAACGCTGACTTTTGCCTTGGATCTGACATTCCGTCGTTATTACCTGTAGCCTCAGAGTTAGCAACAAGGATAGCTTCTGGAGAAGTACCTGTAAAGTCCTTGATACGATATAACTCTTCTCGGTTATTTCTGCTAGCATACAAATCGAAATCTTCATCAATCCAAACAGCACCATAATCACGGCCTGTAGGTAGTCCAACTATTTGGTTGGTGCTAACATCAATATCTAATGTTCCTATGCCATTGATTGCATCTGTAATATTAAAATTATCTATTACATACAGGTTAGCATTGTTATCAATTCCATAAAATTTTTGATCGCTTGTATTGTAAATTAGATCGGCAACCCGCGCTAGAGATTTTCCACTTCCATCTCCACTTAAGCTAAATCTTACCTGGGCGCCAGTAGTCAGATTAATTCTTGTAAGTTCTGTATCACCTGTTCGTACCCATAAATTACCTTGATCATCTACATCCCCTGAATTCAAGTTAGGATCACCAGGTTCGGGGAACTCATTTACAGTAACAGTTGCACCACCGATCAATAAATCTTCAACTGTCCCATCAGAATGTATTCTGACAACATTTCCTGATTTGCTTGTAGAGCCACCTTCAATTCCATAAATAAAATTATCATCATTTAGCGTATTAAATCCTGTTGCGTTATATCCATCAGGGTGAGCTACTCCAACCGATTCATAGTTATTTGTAAGAGGGTTGAATATTCTTAGCTGACCTGAAATAACTTGATAAAAATACGGCTGTTCTTCAAAAGGAGCCAGAATATGTTCCCACTGACTTTGAATCTGATCGCTAAAAGCTAAACTAACCTCTAACTTACCCCTAATAACCTCCAACTCCCAGTCACCACCCAAAGCCACATTACCAGTTGGCTTTGCCGAAGCTGCAATATTTGCACCTGTAATTTCACGGAGTTGTGCCAAAAATCCTTTACCTGCATTACCAGAAGCTATATTACAACCATAGAGGAATAAATTAGTTACTGACCAAGCTTCTAACTCTTGGCAATAATCATTGTTAATACTATTAATATTTAATTGACTATTACCCAAATATAAACACCCTGGGGTACCATGAGAAACTATATGTATAGATGGTATGTAAGGATATTTTTTAAGAACTTTAGTAATCTGCTGGACACCATCGGCAGTCGGACGAAGAATAACTACTTTTGTTCCCGGTAAAACTCCATTAGCTAAACTCTGGTAATCTTCTATATTAGAGTCTATAAATACTATTTGTTGTGGAGATTCTAGTTGACTAGAGATATCAATCGATTGGATAGATTTTTTAGTAGATACGGATTGGTAGATGTTAACTTGAGACATTGAAATTCACTCCATGGAAATGGATGATAGGTAGATGTTAATTTATTAAGCTGTTCTATTATATAACAATCTTAACTTATTTGTCAGAAAAACTTAACCTGATGAAAATCAATCCACTGAGGTTTTTCTGATAATTATGATAAAAATTCTATATAGGCAAGTTGATTTACTCGGTGTCTGGTATTGTGGTAATTCAATTATCAGCTAAATGTAGTATTTTTAACTATTTTCATATAGTTAATTGGCGGAAGCCTGACAAAACCTACAACTATAACAGTCCTAAGCATTCTAATTGGAAAAATAGGAAAATTTTAATTAATATAATGTTTTTCGG
>NZ_LGSU01000546.1 GCF_002260545.1 Hydrocoleum sp. CS-953
CCTTTGGGCAATCTTAATCCACAACTGACCTACGAGATTAATCATTTGGCTTCTGTTCATTTGGCTAAATTAAGTAAAGAAGTCGGAATTAGTCGTTATATATTTTCCTCTTGTAGTAACTATGGTGCTGGAGGAAATGATTGGTTAACTGAAGACTCAGCTTTTAATCCCGTGACTCCCTATGGTATTTCTAAGGTAAAAGTTGAGCAAGATGTAAGTGAGTTAGCTAATGATGATTTTACCCCGACTTTTCTGCGGAATGCCACCGCTTATGGTGTTTCTCCACGTTTACGCTTCGATCTAGTTTTAAATAATCTAGTTGCTTGGGCTTTAAAAACGGGCCGAAAAGTTTTAAATATAATCAAAATGATGAGTTATTAGATAGTGAAGGTAACAAAGTAGAATTTACTTTATTATCAAGTGCGGGTAGAAAAGTCAGAGAACAAATGGCAACACAAATCAATCAAGATTTAGGGAAATTAGGTATTAAAATAAATATGCAATTTCTCAGCTTTAATACTTATGTAAGAAAACTCTCTTTATCTAGAGATTGGGATGCTTATCTGGGAGGTTTTACAGGAGGAAGTATTGAACCTCATGGTGGTTATAATATTTGGTCTGTAAATGGTAGATTACACACTTTTAATCAAGGACCTCAACCGGGAGAGGAAGAAATAAAAGGCTGGAAAGTAAATGATTGGGAACAAGAAATAGACGATCTTTATATTCAAGCATCTCAAGTATTAGATGAAGATAAACGCAAAGAATTTTATGGTCAAGCACAACAAATTATTGCTGAAGAATTACCTTTTATATATATGGTAAATCCTCTAGAATTTGATGCTATTCGTGACCGAATTAAAGGGATTAATTATACTGAGCTAAGTGGTGGTTTCTGGAATTTATATGAACTGAAAATTGCTGAATAAAAATGAAAAAGATGTGGAAATTAATAAATAATTTATTATTTCCTTTGGCTACTTAAAACTAAGAGGTTGTTTGAGAAGTTATTGATCCCCCAAAATTCCCCTTGATAAGCAGGGCTTTCCGTTATATTCCCCCCCTTAATAAGGAGGGCTAGGGGAGAGCTAAATCAAAATTAATACTTTTAAAACATAATATTTAATCCTGTTTTTTTCATCATGTATAGACAAACTCTATGCAAGCTCTTATAATAGAAGTCTGGTCGAAAAGGAAATAAAATGATCATAAGTCATTGCTACAAAATCAAACCAAATCAAGAACAAATAGCTAAAATAGACAATTGGTTAGAACTCTTGAGAAGACATTGGAATTATGCTTTGGGTCAACGGTTAGATTGGNATTTAATCCTGTTTTTTTCATCATGTATAGACAAACTCTATGCAAGCTCTTATAATAGAAGTCTGGTCGAAAAGGAAATAAAATGATCATAAGTCATTGCTACAAAATCAAACCAAATCAAGAACAAATAGCTAAAATAGACAATTGGTTAGAACTCTTGAGAAGACATTGGAATTATGCTTTGGGTCAACGGTTAGATTGGCTCAATAGAACTAGATGTCAAATTGACCGCTGCTCATTAATTTCATGTCCAATTCGTGAGATTCCAAGCAAGCCAGATTATCATTTTCAGTCAGCAGAATTAAAAGAGACTAAAAAACTATTTCCAGAATATAAAGAGATATATTTTGAGGTACAACAAAATAATCTTAAAAGATTAGATAAGTCTTGGCAACGTTGGTTAGTTCCTGATCAAACAGGCAAGAGGTTTGGTAGGCCAAGATTTAAAAAAACAGGTAAGCTAAGGTCATTTAATTTTAGTAGGGTGAATCATCCTAAAGCAGCAGTTAAGTTTGATGGTAAACAAATTATTATTAGCAGGTTTGGTGCTATTCGAGTTATAGTTCATAGACCTATTCCAGATGGATTTGTTATTAAAACTGCAACCATAACCAAAAAAGCTGATGGCTATTATGTTAGTTTAAGTTTGGAAGACAAGTCAGTTCCTAGTTTAATTCCTACAAATAATATCAAAACTGCTGTAGGTATTGATGTTGGTCTCAAAGAGTTTTTAACTACCAATACTGGAGAAACTGTTTCTGTTCCTAATTTCTATAGAAAATATCAATCTAATTTAGCTAGAAAACAAAGTAAAGCAGCTAGAAAAGAAATTGGTTCTAATAACTGGAAAAAAGCACAAAACAAAGTAGCTAAATTACATCAACATATTGCTAGACAAAGAGAAGGATTTCATTACAAAACTGCTCATAAATTAGTTAAAGAGTATGATTTAATTGCTGTCGAAAACCTTAACATTAAAGGTTTAGCTAGAAACACTAAACTATCAAAATCAATCTATGATGTAGCCTGGGGTACTTTTATTGAAAAATTGAATGCAGTGGCGGTAAAACGCGGTGTTCATGTAATTAAAGTTAATCCTCATAATACATCGCAAAACTGTAGTAATTGTGGTCAAAAAGTACCTAAAATTTTGTCAGTTAGAACGCATTATTGTCCTAAATGTGGAACAGTTTTAGATAGGGATGAGAATGCTGCAATCAACATACTAAATAAAGCATTATGCGAGGTGGGTATCATCTTGCCTGCTTGTGGAGGCTTAGACACTGGTCAGCCTATGATACAAGAAACTTCTGAAATTTGGGTTCAATTATCTTTGTTTTAGAAGCTCCCGTTATAATCTCCGATTTAACGGAAGATAACTTCACTAAATCGTTCAGCATATAACATTTTTAACTATATTTATGAACCTTATCAACGAATTATTTTAGAAAAAAAAATCCTTTTTACTGGCGCAAGGATGAGCAAGGAAATACTCAACCTTACATTGAGAATATTGTCTGGCAAGTCATCTCAAATAGAGATAATCAACTCTTAAATTTTCGCTCTGGGAAGCTAGATACAATTACAGTAGAACCAGCAATTTTTCCTTTATTAAAAAGAGAAGAAAAACGAGGTAAGTATACTATCTACAATGGAGGACTTTCATCAGGTGCCCGTTTTATTTCTTTTAATCTTAATCAAGGTCGTAATGCTCAAGGTAAGCCATTTGTAGACCCGATTAAATCTAAATGGTTTAATAAAAAACTTTTCAGACAAGCGATCGCTTATGCTATTAATAGGAAAGAAATGGTAAACAATATATATCGTGGATTAGGTGCGCCTCAACATTCACTACTTCCTATTACAAGTCCTTTTTATCTATCCCCAGAAGCAGGTCTGAAAATCTATAACTATAATCTCCTTTATTAAAAAGAGAAGAAAAACGAGGTAAGTATACTATCTACAATGGAGGACTTTCATCAGGTGCCCGTTTTATTTCTTTTAATCTTAATCAAGGTCGTAATGCTCAAGGTAAGCCATTTGTAGACCCGATTAAATCTAAATGGTTTAATAAAAAACTTTTCAGACAAGCGATCGCTTATGCTATTAATAGGAAAGAAATGGTAAACAATATATATCGTGGATTAGGTGCGCCTCAACATTCACTACTTCCTATTACAAGTCCTTTTTATCTATCCCCAGAAGCAGGTCTGAAAATCTATAACTATAATCTAGAAAAAGCAAAATCACTATTACTTAGTGCTGGTTT
>NZ_LGSU01000547.1 GCF_002260545.1 Hydrocoleum sp. CS-953
TTATTAATTATCCACTTTACCGATAGTAGATAATCCTTCTACAATTACATGAGGAGTATAACAAGAACCATTCCATTCCCCATCATTTCCTAATTCTACTAATTGCTTTAATGCTGTATAAACATTACCAGCAACCATAGTATTTTTCACTCTACCAACTATTTCACCATTTCTCACACGATACCCAAGTTCAACATTAATAGAAAAGTCACCAGAAATACCAGCACCACCACCTAGAATTTGATCCACTATAATTCCATCATCCAACATCCCTATTAATTCCTCTAGCGATCGCTCTCCAGGCTTAACTATAAAATTAAATAATTCTGGTGTAGGATACCTACCTAAACCTGGTCGAAAACCATTACCAGTAGTTCCACTACCCAATAATCTGCCAGTAGTCCGGTCCGTATAAAAAAGTTGTAAAATACCCTTTTGAATAAATTCTATAGAGCGAGTCGAAGTACCTTCATCGTCAAAAGGACAACTAAATGGCCCTTCTTCTGGTTGTTGAGAAATAGTAATTTGCTTATTCGTGACAAGCTCCCCTAAGCGATCGCTCCAAGGAGAAGCACCCTCTAGTACCTGTTTGCCGTTCAGAGCTAGTGATATGGTACTCCATAATAAGTCTGCTGCTTTAGCTGTAAATAAAATAGGTATCCTACCACTAGGGGACGCCACATTCTTATCTGCCCAATTTAGTCTTTGTAAGATGCGGTTTGCTACTTTCTTAGGGTCCAGGCTATTTCTTTGAATTTGACCATCAGATATATTTAAGAAGTCCTCACCCCTTACCCAATCAGTTTCTACATAACCACTTAAAGTTGTATCTATATGATTACAATCTAGTCCTAATGAATTGATCAAACGGGTAGACTCAATTTCACAATCCCATTCTCCATTACAAATCACATCTGGATAAAATTCTCGAATTAAGGCGATCGCCTCTTTGCCCCACTTTACCAGTTGTTCTGCGGGTACAAATATCCCTTGGTTGGGATAATGACGATTTTTGGCTTTCGAGGCCAGTTCAATATATTCTGGTTCATTCAAACTACTGATAGAGATGGCTCTTTCTACTAAAGCTTTAGGTGTCACCGGTCCATGAGCTACAGCTAGTCCTGGACGTCCATTTCGCCAAAGTCGGAGTGCTGTACCTTCTGATTGGGTACTTTCTAATTGCTTGAGTCTATTACTTTCAAAAAATATGGGCTGGGAGTGTGATTGGGCTTGAAATACTTCTGCTGCCTCAGCACCTGCTTTGGCAGCTAGTTCTAGCAGTTGTTCTGCTAATTCGGTCATAACATTTTGTTTGGGATTTTTGATTTTGGACAATGGAATTGCTAGTAGGATTGTACCAATGTCCAGTACCCAAAGCTTAACTAAATCTTTTTAAGGAGTTTGGGGAGGTTGGGGAGTGGGGAGTGTGGGGAGTGTGGGAAGTGTGGGGAGGTTGGGAAGTAAAGAGTCTAGAAGATAGGTAAGCTGGATTAATAAAAACTGACTTTCCTGCTACACCCCCCTATACTCGCGCCCCATAATTTGGCGTTGGTGAATACTGGGATAATTGAGACTGACACGGGGACACGGAGACACGGAGATACGGGGATTATGGTTGATGCTCTCTGACAAAATTATCCCGCAACTATGCAATGCCCATAATTTTGATTATTAAAGACCTACATTTTAAAAGTCCTAAAAAGCCTAAAGCATTTACCGAAAAATTTGGTTTAAAGCCTCTCCTTATTAAATAGAAAAAAAGTGCTATAGCAATCCGCGCATAGGTTGTAAGATTTTATCGTAGGGATTTAGTTTCCAAATCCCATCTTAGCTTTGGGAAAGGAGAGCAAACCCCTACAATTTTTTTTCACAAATCTGGCACGGATTAGTATAAGAGATTTCCTTATATTCAATCCTCTCAGTTTTCCTTGAGGTAATTATCCATTATTCATTATTCATTATCCATTATTAATTAATGAATCCCCTATTTCCCTGCTCCCTAAAAAGACTATTTCAGCAAGCCCTAAAGATTAATTTCTTGTAATAACCAAAATCCAGCAAATGATTCTGATTCTGGATTTGACTGTACTGCCAGAAAATGAACATTTTTAGCCTTTGACTTTGCTTCAGAAAATCCTTCAGCTTCCGCAATAGTTGATGGATTACTCAGATTAGCTAAAATCCAAGAATCATCACCTCCAGTATTTAGTAATAATCTAGCTGGAGAAGCAGAATTAAATTGGACAAAAGCTAACTCTAAGCCTGACATCCAAGCAGCTAAAGGTTTTGCCCTAGACGAATAGATAATTAAACCAGGAATAGGAGAATTAGGTTCTAGATTCATCATACTCAGGGGAAAAGCTTCTCCAAAATCAATATCCCACTCTGACATTTCTGCGAAAGCCCTAGCTTCTAAACTAACAAATGTCCACTTTTCTCCAATTAAGGCATCTGGTAAAGGTTGTGGTGCAGAATTCATATATTGAACAGAAGGATTTGTTCCTGCTTGATAACCGGGATAAGTCGGATAAACTTCTTCCATTCGTTGTTCTAGCCATTGGTTAAGTATATAAGTGCGACGACTTAGGGCTGTAGGTATGGCCAATTCTCCACAAGCNCTTCTAAACTAACAAATGTCCACTTTTCTCCAATTAAGGCATCTGGTAAAGGTTGTGGTGCAGAATTCATATATTGAACAGAAGGATTTGTTCCTGCTTGATAACCGGGATAAGTCGGATAAACTTCTTCCATTCGTTGTTCTAGCCATTGGTTAAGTATATAAGTGCGACGACTTAGGGCTGTAGGTATGGCCAATTCTCCACAAGCTTTGGTAATCATATTATTCATTTGGCGACGGAAGAAGCGTATTTTTTGAGGCGGTTCGGGAGCATCAGCGATCGCTTTTTCTATAGCATTCCGTAGCCAAATTGAGTTTACTTCTTGATTACTTGTAAACTCTGAGTAACGATACAAAGAGTCTGTCGGGTCATTAACGCCTACGGGACTTTCGCAAATTAATAGTTCCCAAAGTTTTTTTTGTCTGTCATCGAGTATTGGACGACTGTAGAAGTCTAGTTCCCAAATAATGGCCATGCCTTGCTCTTAAATTTATGCTAAATCGGATTAGTAATTATTTTCAAATTACCAGAGTTTGCGAATAAGATGAGAGGGAGGATATTTTAATAATATCAGGACTTACGCATAGGTACTATATATAGAGTTAAAAAACTATAACGTTATAGTTTTTAACACTACATACATGGTCTTTGCGTAAGTCCTAAATATGTGAAAAATTAGGAACAGAATTTATCCGACAGTATCCTACAGACTTATGTAGAATAGTCTAAAAATCTAGGCATGAGTGAGTTAACCTTCAAACTAAAACTACCGATGACTTACCCGACACATGAGTTTTCAAAACTACTTATACTAAATGGAAATCCTTAACTCTATAGAAGCCCTAAGTGTATCTCCGGAAAGATGAGGATTTTTGGCTCAGGAGTCAGTCTGACGTCTGAAAGTGTCAGGAGATTGAGAAATACGGGCGAGGGAAAAAAGTAGAATAGGGACTCCTGTCTCCCCCCTCTTCCCCC
>NZ_LGSU01000548.1 GCF_002260545.1 Hydrocoleum sp. CS-953
GACATAGACTGATGATGAATCAAAGACCACGGAAACACTTTTCCAACTGTTCCCTGTTCCCTGTTCCCTGTTCCCTGCTATAATACAGATGTTAAGCATGAATAGGAATTGAAAAACTCATGCTATTCAAATCTTTTCTTTCTCCTGACTCCTGTACGGGCGTTAACGATAGTTATGCGAAGCTAACGGCCGTTTCGCTGCGCGACATCAAACGCCCCTACGACTTCTGACTCCTAGAGCGATACGATAACTAATTACCCGGATTCTATATCACAACCTATTTAGGATTGCTATACTAAATATTATTGCTCCAACTGGTTTAATGACTTAAATCACTAAAACATAGAAATTTAACTCACTACTTAATCTCCGTTTAAACACCGAAAAAAGATGCACAAATCACATACATAACTGAAGGAGAGTGTCAATATAAAAATATAGGGAGTCGAAAGAAATACTAATTAATTTTCCCTCAGCTCCTAGTCTCTATAGTAAAAGGATATAGAATCATGCTATTTAACAAAAATATAAGAACTACTGAAAATCATCCCATTAATTCCGAGTCAGTAGCAAAAAGAGCAGAAAATCCAGCTAATTCATCTAAAAAACAATCCAAGAGTTGTTTACATATGATTTGGTTAAAAGATGAAAATGGAAATTTAACCGCACATTGGACAACTCAAGATTAAAATATGTTAATTAATCCTTCAGGACTTATACCATGTCCGATTGAACGCTTATAATTTAAGATAGTAGGGGAGTAGGGGAGTAGAGGAGTAGGGGAAAAATTAAAATATATCCTCTCNTGTCCGATTGAACGCTTATAATTTAAGATAGTAGGGGAGTAGGGGAGTAGAGGAGTAGGGGAAAAATTAAAATATATCCTCTCGATCGCGAAATATTTTATTTATACCTAATCATCCGGACATGATATTACGCATAACCGCCATGTCTAGTAGGGGCGTTTGCGGAGCATTCCGGAACGGAAATGGCCATGTGCTAACGCAAAGGTCCGCTTTATATGTCGCGCAGCAAAACGCACCTACAGATAGCCATTCGCCGCTACAGATAGCGTATTATTTAATAATTTGCGTAAGTCCTGTCCTTTTTTTGAGATGACCATAATATCACAATAATTGGCGATCGCTCCTAATTATCTTAGCGATCGCCGATTTTAGTTAAAACCTAAACTGAGTCCGGAATGTACTAACCCAAATAGTATCATTAACATCATCGTGATTCGGATTAGTAATCACAAATAAACCAGGAGTCAAAGAGATATTATCATTAACTTGAAAACGATAAATTGCCTCTATATGTATAGATGTATCATCATCCTTCAAGGCATCATCATCACCCCCATCAGTCACAATAGGAGGCACCCCAACCATTAGACCACCCATATTTCCTTCTCTAAATAAGTCTGGGAAGGCAAAATACAACATTCCATTAATAATAGTCACATCATCATCATCATTATCATTGCCAGTTTCAGGTCGCGCCCAGGTGGAACCAAANCAATAGGAGGCACCCCAACCATTAGACCACCCATATTTCCTTCTCTAAATAAGTCTGGGAAGGCAAAATACAACATTCCATTAATAATAGTCACATCATCATCATCATTATCATTGCCAGTTTCAGGTCGCGCCCAGGTGGAACCAAACCAACCTCCCACTTCAACCTTTTCATTAACTCTCCAATGAGCTTGGAAACCAACGTTATCAGCAGTCGTAGCTATTCCATCAAACGGGTCTTGAGCTTTAAAACTACCAGTACCATTAGTAATATCAACCCCATCGTCACCCCAATACTTACGCACATAACCTAGAGTAAATGCCAAGCTATCTGATGGTTCAATCACAAGTTGACCTAATGCACTATAAGCACCATTGAATGCACCCGCACCCTCTTGAGGATTCGCCGGATCGTCTGCTAAGTAAGCTACATTTACTTGAAACTTGTCATTAAATGCGTAGCTAAAACCAACACCTGCATTAGCTGGACCTCGGAACATGGTAGGGTCGCGTCGTCCGAATCTAGAGATAGTGCCATCCCCTTCATCTGCAAAGGGTGTTAAAACTACAGAAACGTCATCTAGGTCAACTCCAATAGGACCGATGAGAGCTTGGGCGCGTTCGCCAATGGGAAACTGATAGAACATCAAATCAATACCAAAATCATCACTACCATCACCTTCATCAATAGAGGCAAGAGTCATTAAGGTATTAGTGAGTTCTGGTTCGCTCAACTCATTAAGATTATTAGCTTGTAGACGAGTGAAGAGCAAATCTTCTCCAGTAAAGCTAGTCTCAAACTCTAGCCTAACACGATAAGAAAGAGAGGTCTCGGTTTTGTCATTGCCAGAAGATTCTCCACGGGCTGCTGCTCTTTCCCCGAAGGTATCATTTAACCAAAACAGAACTTCTCCATTGAGTTTGGTGGTAGTGGAAAATTGGTTGCTTTCTAGTTCGGCGGTGCGTGCTTCTAATGAATCTACACGACCGCGCAATGCTGCTAGTTCGGCAGCAAATTCTTCTTGTAAGCGTTGCAATACAGCTAAGTCTTCTCTGGTAACGAGGTTAGTAGTTGCTGCTGCAATTAATTCTGTAATTCTATCTAAGCAAGCATTTAATCCGGCAGCAAATTCAAAGCGAGTCATGGCGCGGTTGCCTTTGTAGGTGCCGTCGGGATAACCTGCGATACAACCATAACGTTCGACTAATGATTGTAATGCTTGGAATGCCCAGTCTGTAGGCTGCACGTCTGATAATTGGGAAACAGAAGTTACTTGATCTATTGTTTCTTCTGCTTCTAGCTCAGATACACTGGGCATTGCTAATGAGGGGTCATCCATTGGTAGGGGACGAAATGCCTGGGCGATTTGTATTGGGGGGTTAGCCTGGGCAGGATTGGCTATAAATAATGTGGCACTGAGAATACTGGGGCTATATTTTCTAACTTTATTAAAAATAATTTTCATTAATTTTGTACTCACACCTATTAATTGTTTGTGCTGTCCCCTACTTAAGTAAGGGATAAAAAGCAAATAATATCTTACACTGACTGCTTTGCATGGCTTGTCAGAGGATAATTACTTATTGAGTCTGTTTATTATTAACTCTTTAATTTGGAATTGTCAAGTTTAAAATATTAATGGCCTCGGAATTTACAGCAGAGTAGGGGAGCGGGGGTAGGGACGTTGCATAAGGGCGTCCGTACAGGAGTAATTTTTTTTGCTCAACTCTTGCCTAAAATGCTAACTTTTTGATTTTTCGGGAACCGTGCATAAAGAGCTGAAAACTAGGTACTTTTTGCAGACCTAAAAAGCCTAAAACCTTTATCTGTAAATGCTTTGATAGTTAATCAGCAGAGCAATAACTACTGAAGTGAAACAGCTAAAATAGTGGATTAGGTCATTTAGGTGCAGGGTGGGGCGGGTTAATCTAAATTTAATATTAAGCCTAATTAATTTAACGCGGAAGCCACCCCTACTATAGATAAATGTTTCAGCATTTTTAGGTCTTGAAAAAGTACAAGGTTTTCGTTCTAGCGAGCTTAAAAGTTAGGATTTTGGGTTGACTATTGGCTGAAAAAT
>NZ_LGSU01000549.1 GCF_002260545.1 Hydrocoleum sp. CS-953
CTATTACGCAACAGTTAAATTAATCATTAATTACAGTCATCAGAAGTGAGGCGATGCCTAGAGGTGTGTGGCACTATCCCCACTGCGGTAGTTTCTCTAAAATCTAAAAACTATTACGGAACAGTTAAATTAATAATTGGTATTTATGAAATGGCTAAAAGCTGACTGCTAATATCAAATACGCTTAATTCACTATAAAAAAATCTTCCATCTTCAGGCATTGCCAAATCTTCCTAGCTCTCCCAACACTCCTTATCTAAATTACACCAATATTACCGGATTTGATATAATAGTTTTTTGCGGAGCATTCCGGCAAAATGTTTACATTGTTATTTTCTCCTGATTCCTGACTCTTTAAAAGCAGATTTGAAGACCTGAAATATCTAAGCAAATATATTTAATTAATTCCTTCACAAAAAAAGCTGATTGGTGACTGCTAATAGCTGAAAGCTAACATTATCAATTATGCAAAGTTTTCACATAACTCATAACTTCTGGAAAAAACATCAAAAAATCTGACTCAATTTCAGAATAATTTTGCATCAGCTCATTAACAGCAGTAGCCAAATTATTTTCCCTCTTCAAACGTTTAGATAAGNATATTTAATTAATTCCTTCACAAAAAAAGCTGATTGGTGACTGCTAATAGCTGAAAGCTAACATTATCAATTATGCAAAGTTTTCACATAACTCATAACTTCTGGAAAAAACATCAAAAAATCTGACTCAATTTCAGAATAATTTTGCATCAGCTCATTAACAGCAGTAGCCAAATTATTTTCCCTCTTCAAACGTTTAGATAAGCGCACAAAGGTTAAGTTAATTCCTGATATATTTTTGTAGGAAACAAGCCAATTCTCAGATATGATTCTCGGCAATATTTTTTTTAACTTCTCAGGTAAAATTTCCTGATTATCCTTCAAAATAAGATAGATTTTTTGTACAAAAACATCTAAGTTTTCATGGGAAAATAAATTCCAGTGATTTGCCAGAAAATGGTCGTAACAAATATCAATAATTATTCCTGCTAAACGTCTATGGCTACTGCTAATCCGATTTTTACTTCTCAAATATATTGGATGAGTATCGGTAAAACAATCAACTTGACGATGGGTTTTGATTCCCACGAGAATTTCATGGCTATAAATAGTTTCATATTTTTCTAGATAACCTTTTACAAAGTCGCCTAGTAGATTTCCTATTTGTGATTCGGGAGTATTTTTTGCTAAAAGTAAATGAGCTAAATAGTTCATAAATAGATAGTTTGTAAGCATTCAGCCGTCAGCTATCAGCTATCAGCTATTTTTAGGTAAATTATAAATATTACTAGGTTTTCTAATTAATTTGAGATAGTTCCTATATTCTATATCTTAAGAAAAGATTAATAGACTGTTTGTCAAATAAGTATTAAGAAAAAAGTTTCACAACTCAATCAACTAGCTTGAATAAGGCAAGGGATTGAAATAACTCTAGAGAGAGAGGAGGTATGACTATTCATACTTAATCAGTTAGTTGTGAAGTTCCTGATAACAAATAATTGTTTTTTGCCTCCATACCTCCATACCTGTTCCCTCCATACCTGTTCCCTATCTTCTCTTTTCATATTTCCTGATACATTCAACCTCTAAATTATCTAAGGGATATTGATATAACAACCAATCTTTATAGAAATTAGTTAGAGATAATGATTGACGTTAGAGGACAATACAATATAAAATAAATCCAAATCCTGATGATTAAATTGCCTTAGATTTTTCTTAATATCCCTGATAAATTAAGTGGGTTTTGTAAAATGGCAAACAGTTTAAAATCTAAATTACCGAAGCTAAATTCTGAGTCTACTCTCCGAGAATTACCACTGATTGATTTTCAAGTAANAGTTAGAGATAATGATTGACGTTAGAGGACAATACAATATAAAATAAATCCAAATCCTGATGATTAAATTGCCTTAGATTTTTCTTAATATCCCTGATAAATTAAGTGGGTTTTGTAAAATGGCAAACAGTTTAAAATCTAAATTACCGAAGCTAAATTCTGAGTCTACTCTCCGAGAATTACCACTGATTGATTTTCAAGTAAGTCCAATGACGTCAGTAGAATTAGTTTCATCTCAGTTTAATGAACAACTTGACTTACCTGGAGTTATAGTTGTCTCTGAGCAAAAGTTTCTTGGCATGGTTTCTCGAAGTTACTTTCACGAACAAATGAGTTCTCCATACGGTAGAGAATTGTTTATTAAACGACCAATTGAATATTTTTTGAAGGCAACTAAAAACTATGATAATTGTTTAATATTACCTGCTGAAGAAAAAATTAACTTAGCTCTACAAATAGCACTAAATCGTTCTGAAGAAAATATTTATGAGCCGATAGTNGAATTGTTTATTAAACGACCAATTGAATATTTTTTGAAGGCAACTAAAAACTATGATAATTGTTTAATATTACCTGCTGAAGAAAAAATTAACTTAGCTCTACAAATAGCACTAAATCGTTCTGAAGAAAATATTTATGAGCCGATAGTCGTTCAATTTATTAACAAAAAAAATTCTGATTTTTATATATATTTTTTGCTAAATTTTCAAACTTTGATTACCGCTCAGTCTCATATACTTAAAGACGTAAACGATCAGTTATATCGTTACAAAAACAATGCTAAAAATTATTTAATACAGCTCAAAAATCAACAATATAAACTCCAGCAAAATACAAAAGCATTACAAATCCAGAAACAAGAAATTTTAGCTAGAAATAAGCTCTTGGAAAAACAGCAAAATGCACTAATTACTCAATCACAACAAATTAATAATCTTAACCAAAGAATAAAAGAAATTTCTGGTTTAATGTCTCAGGAGGGAAAAAAAGCATTTAATACCACATTTGATGCAGTACAAACAATTAATAAAAACATGAATGAAATCGTTAATATTGGTCAGTTATTTACAAATGACCTGAAGCTAATTAATTCTACATCAAATCAAATTGAAACAGTTAGTCAACAGGCAAAACATTTAGCGATACAAGCTGCAATAGTTGCTGGTCATTCAAGTTCTGAGCTTGGTGGTTTTAGCCATATAACTAATGAAATTGGAAAGTTGGTTAGTGAAACATCAGAAGCTGGTCGTCAAATGAACCAAGTAGCTGATAACTTGATTATGAAAATTTCCGAACTGAATAATTTGACTGAAACTGGTAAAGATACTGCTAAGTATCTAGTAGAAAATAATCAGCGTTCCGAGAAAATATTAGATGAGTTGGAAGTCTTAATTCAACAACCAAGTTTGGAGAAAAATGTAGTTAATTCATCTTCAGTTATACATCCTATAAGTAGTAAAGTTACTAAGGTTTTTCAAGAACATCTAAATCAAGACAATCAAGACAAAAATTTAGTTAATAACCCTGAAGAAAAGTTTGATGAACAAGATACAAATATTGCTGAATTGCCAGAATTGAATAACAAGAAAGAGAAAGAAAAATTATTAAAACAAATTAATTCTACTTTGAATTTAAGAAATCTGAATACTGAGTCAGATTAAATTGATAAAAAATGACTATAGCAGTTTTCATGTTTTTTAGAGTACAGAGATTTGGGTTTAAAGGAAGAAG
>NZ_LGSU01000055.1 GCF_002260545.1 Hydrocoleum sp. CS-953
CACTAACTAAATATATCTGTTTTCATTTTATTTTTTTTGTAATCTAAGTTATTTCCCAACAACTCTAATATTCGGTTGGCTAATAACATATACTTTGATACTCTGGCTCAACAACCAAAACCTTATTTAGTAAATTCAATTTTTGTCTGACTCCATAAGAATATTTCTATAAAAACTAATAATGAATTTTGAATCAACTATATCTGCACTTTGTTACACATTTATTAATAAACACTCAGACAAACATCAGTCTCCGTTACACTTCCCTAATAATCAAGTTGTTGAGTTTGTCAGAGCGCAACATAGAAATATGCCTGATTACCTAAAACTACCACTGTTTATCCTCACAGCTATTTTTGATTTGTGGTCAATCATCAGACGAGGTAAAAGGTTTCATCAACTTCCACCGACTATCCGAGTACATCAGATCGCAGCTTGGAAAATGTCACCCCTAAGAGTTTGTCGTGACTTGATGCGATTTTACGAAAGCTTAACTATATTCAGTTATTACGCGAGCAAGGAAAAATTGACATGACAGTATGCGAACACAACATTCTCACTGAGCCAGATACTGCTCTCAACTGCGAAGTTGCTATTGTTGGTTCAGGTCCCGGAGGCTCTGTTACCGCGGCCACCCTTAGTAAAGCTGGACTCGACGTTTTACTGATTGAAGAAGGTGCTTATTTGCCCTTGGAATCATGTGCCCCCTTTTCTCAAGAAGAGATGGTACAGAAATATCGGAATCGCGGCCTTACTGTTGCATTTGGCGCTCCCAAAATCCAGTACGTTGAGGGAAAGTGTGTCGGTGGTGGCAGTGAAGTCAATAGCGGACTCTATCACCGCACTCCCTCCGACGTTTTGGCTCACTGGCGAGAAAAATTTCAGGTGCAAAATCTGACCGAAGCAGAGCTTGAACCTCACTATGAAGCCTGCGAAAATGCCGTTAGCGTTAGCTATCTACCTGGTAAACCCTCCCTAGCTTCTCTCAAATTGCAGGAAGGCGCAACTCAGCTTGGATGGCAATCCCAGGAAGTACCCCGTTGGTTTAAGTATGAGTCAAATAACGACTGCAGTGTTCCCCTCAAAGGAACTAAGCAATCTATGACGAAAACTTATGTGCCTGAGATGCTACGCACAGGGGGTAAAATTCTCGCCAACACTAAAATTAAAATGCTCCGTCATCTGGGCGATCGCTGGATTCTACAGGGACGTTATACCGATAGCTCCTCTTCATACCAAATTAAGATAACTGCCAAAACAGTTTTTATTGCTGCCGGAGCAGTACATACATCAGCACTGCTACGTCGTAGTGGNACGAACGACTGTAGTGTTCCACTGAAAGGAACTGAGGAAACGGTGACGAAACCGTATGTGGCTGAGATGGTGCGCGCAGGGGGTAAAATTCTCGCCAACACTAAAATTAAAATGCTCCGTCATCTGGGCGATCGCTGGATTCTACAGGGACGTTATACCGATAGCTCCTCTTCATACCAAATTAAGATAACTGCCAAAACAGTTTTTATTGCTGCCGGAGCAGTACATACATCAGCACTGCTACGTCGTAGTGGCATCACTCGGAATATAGGCAACGCCCTACAGATGCACCCCACTGTGAAAGTTGTTGCTCAATTTTCAGAACCCGTTAGCTCTGCACAATTGGATGTAGCCGTCCATCAGGTTAAAGAGTTTGCACCGCA
>NZ_LGSU01000550.1 GCF_002260545.1 Hydrocoleum sp. CS-953
TCCTTCCCCCTTCCCCCTTCCCCCTTCTCCCTTCTTCCTTCCCCCTTCCCCCTTCTTCTTCCTTCTCCCTTCCCCCTTCTTCTTCCTTCTTCCTTCTTCCTTCTTCCTTACCTTCCCTTCCCTTCCCTATAAAAGACCGATGCTACCGGACATGATATCAGGACTTACGCAGAGCCACCTTATATCAAATCCGCTTAATTCGGTAGAAAAAAATGTTCTATTTTCAACTATTACCAAAACTGCCCACACTTCCCACACCTCCCACCCTTCCCATACCTCCCACACTTCCCAAACTTCCCATACTCTTTTTACACCGATACTACCGGATTTGATATTATTTGTTAGGGGCAAATGCCATTTGTCCCTTACGAAATTGAGCGATCGCTTCCCAAACTACTCCCCAAATAATCTCTCGACTGAAACCTCCAGTTCCCTAAACGCCAACGGTAGAATAGCCTTTTCCCAAGTCTCGCGCTTTCTCAAATCACCATATTTTTCCCTAATCTCTAAGCGAGAGATACCCAACCGTTTAAAAAACTTGCGGTATTGCTCAATCGTCTGGGGGTGCGTCATAATATCTTTGATTTGTCACTGAATGTTCTTGTAATAAAAGGTTGAGGTCATTAGTCCATGCAGCCTCTACCTCTGGGCTAGCTGGTTCTACTTTAGTATTTTCACTAGGCTCAGAGTCTTCTGGTTCTGGGTCTAAATCTTTTTCACCCCCTAAATAATCTTTAACAACTTCGCGTAGTAATTCTTGGGTAGATTTACCCATGTCTTTAGCCTTTTTGGCCAACTTATCCCAGTCACTTCTGGGAATTTTGGCATTAGCCATTGGTTTTAACTCCTCCCCAGTCACAGTTCTTTCTATATAGTTAGCAGTTAAAGGTTTCCCCTCAGATTTGGAAGTTTCCAGCACTTTTTCCCAACAACTAACAGTCTCATCACACTCTTGGGACACTCGACGGGCTGAACTTCTCAAAGATTGGGCCTGGCTTACATTGTCCGGTAATTCTGTAAAACCTTCCGTCAGCAAACGCCAAGCAGTTTGAGCAGCTTCAATGGTTTTTTTGGCGTAAAAAATGGGTTTTTTTAACCGTTTCTCACAGTATTGTTTGAAAGATTTAAAGCCTATTTGCTCGTACCATTTGTAAAGCTGAAAAGCCTTCAAAATCATGCCCTCTTTGATGTAGGAGTATCTAGCCCCTATCATTTCTCGCTCTAATATGGCGATCGCCTCATCCTCACCTTTCCATGTTTCATCCCAAAATAATTCGAGCCAAGTATTCACGAAAGTATCAGCCCAACTAGGGAATTCCATTTCAGATGTAGGCATTTCAAAGCCGTGGTTAAAAATGTTGCCGATCATTGGTCAAGAGTGTGAGTTTTAGTTTTTAAGGAAGGGAAGTTGGGAAAAGAAGGAGAATACCGCCCAACTTTCGGATACGGATACCGATTCGATGTCAATTAAGAAGAGTTATTGTTTGTTTGAAGAACGCTTCACAATATTGATAGTTGGTTTGGGCTTCACCTCCTGGAAATTATATCCGGAATGTATTAATTTCTATATTATCATCTGGATAGAATAAGTCAAGTAGTTCAGATAAAATTTTTCTATCTGTATACAATGACCAAAAAAACAAATGGCCAGACAACCAAATTACGAGGAGAGAAAGACAAGCCTGGAGATAAGCTTGACTCCCAAGGCGAAGATAAGATTAGGGCAGATGGCTCAAGCATTGGGTTTGAGTCGGAGCGAACTAATAGAACAGTGGGTCCGACAAGAATCTTTACCAGGGAGGAACGTGAAGCTTTTGGGAAAATCCTTGAGCAACTTCAAGAGTTGCAGCGCGAACATATCAAATATGTAGAATCTCATAGTGATAGATTAATACAAAGACTTAAGGAGAATCACGAACACAAGTCAACAGTTTTGGGGAAAATGAGTGCTTTAGAAGAGGAAGTAGTCAGAATTTTGGGTGGAGAACTGGAACATTCAGCAGTTCCCAACACAGAAGAAGAGTAAAATCAGGGTGCCGATCGCAGCAATGCGGTCGGCTTTTAAATGCGATGATTTTCATCGCGAAATAAAATAACTTCTGACTAATATGGCGATCGCCTCATCCTCACCTTTCCATGTTTCATCCCAAAATAATTCGAGCCAAGTATTCACAAAAGTATCAGCCCAACTAGGTAATTCCATGTCAGATGTAGGCATTTCAAAGCCGTGGTTAAAAATGTTGCTTATCATTGGTCAAGAGTGTGAGTTTTAGTTTCCAAGGAAGGGAAGTTGGGAAAAGAAGGAGAATACCGACCAACTTCCAGAGGTAAATACCGATTCGATGTCAAATGAAAATAACCATTAATGAATCTAAGAACACTTCACAATGTTAATGATTGGGTTGAGCCTCACCCACTTATTTTAAAGCGCTTATTTTTATTATTTTCATAATATAAAGCGCTCATAATTCTGTCAAGTAGTTAAGTAAAATATTTTTAAGTGCTTACTATGGGCAAAGAAAAAGTAAATGGGAAGAAAAACCAAATACCTTCACAAGAAGGAGCAATTAAACTTGACGGTCACTCCAGAAACAAAGGAACGACTACAACATATCGCAGTGGCACTGAATATCAGCCGAAGCGAATTGATAGAGAAGTGGACAACCGCGTGGGACGAGCTTCAATCTATTGGATTATTGGGGGAATCCTTGGCCTGTTCCGGGAAGCAATGAAGGACGCTATTGATTATGTAGATACTCATGGCGAACTATTGGAACAAAGGTTGGAGGAACACAAGCAAAAAAAGGCCAACCTTTTAGACAAATTCACTGCTTTGGAAACAGAAATTATCCACCTTTTGGAACAGGTCAAAGATCATCCAGACAATTCGCACTTAGAAGAAGAGTAAAATCAGGGTGCCGATCGCAGCAATGCGGTCGGCTTTTAACAAGCTATCAGCTATCAGCTATCAGCATTCAGCTATTAGCTAAAATCGGCGGGTTTAAGTCCCCCAAAAGAGCTTGAAAAATTAGTGGTGTGCGTTGATGGGGGTTTGAATCCCCCATCATACGCCTTGAGAGCTGATGGCTGACCGCTGACCGCTNAAATTAGTGGTGTGCGTTGATGGGGGTTTGAATCCCCCATCATACGCCTTGAGAGCTGATGGCTGACCGCTGACCGCTGACTGCTATTTTAAATGCGATGAAAATCATCGCGAAATAAAATAACTTCTGACTTCTTTAACTCTCAATATAACTATCAATAACTTTGATAATATTAACCCCCGTTAATTTCACATAATTATCCATATATCTATTACCAGGAGTAAGCACTGGCAAATTTTTTCTATAAATAGGCAGCCAAAACTCACTATTTATACTCCAACTTCTGACAGTCTTTTTATTATTTTCCAGATAATTTTGAATCAGATATTCATAGACAAATTGTTTTCTAATACTTCTACTTTTAATTTCTTCTCGGTTTCCTGGATTGAGATAATAGTCAAAGTTGGCATATTTAATATCAATGATTTGGAGAGAAATTTTGCTCATAATTTTTTTCAGGAAATTCCCAAAACTTTGATTAATTTCTTTGAGAGACCGGAGTCTATC
>NZ_LGSU01000551.1 GCF_002260545.1 Hydrocoleum sp. CS-953
GAATAGAGAGGCTTTATACCTTTATTTTTCGCTCAAAAAGAGTATAAAGAAGTTAGCAACACTACTTAAGTTATCAAAAAAATATATTTTTAAATGCACTTTATGGAAGGAAGCAATCTCTATGATTTTGGAATTGCTTCCCGAATTTTGTAATGACAATTGTTTAACCGAATTTGATATTAAATCTAAAGTCAAATCAATCATCAAATTTAATACTTACTTCAACGCGACCTTTAATCTTAATTTCCTCTAGAATATCCGCAGGAATATTTGTGACTTGTTTGACTTTAGCGCTTACAGTATTCACAAAACTTTTTTCTCCTTTTTGACTGTAAGTTTTAATTTCTATCAAGTCTTTTTCGTTATCAAGGACAAGACGACTTCCTAAAACAGAATATCCATCTTGCTCAATTCTTGTGTGGATTTTTTCAATATCTTTCTCCAGCAAATCAAAATTCAAAGTTTCCTTCTCGATACTGTTAAAGGTGTCAATATCAACATCATTTTCTTGTAATGCTTGTGATATTTTTTCACTCGCATTTTTCATGGTATTAAATAATTTGCCAAATTTATCTCCTAAGTTTTCTTGCTGTATTTCTCTCATAGATATCCTCCTCAAACAGTTTAATATTTTGTAGTTTTGACTAATGGAATAAATGCTGGTTTGTAACAGTTTAAAAAACTATTGCCACATTAAATATTTTTAGTAGGAGTTAACAGGGAAAGTTTATTATTTTTGTAGGAGGGTTTTATCTCCGAAACTATATCATTATTGTGACAAATAGAAATATATTATTCCTTATTTCCTGTTTTCTTGACCAACTTTAAGTTGCGTTTTGCATCAATTTTAATTTTGCCTTCCTCATAAGCTGTTCTTTATATTCTTGAGGTACATCAGGTGATGGTATTTCTTGCCGTCTTGATTCTACTCTTACTTTATTAGTGCGAATATCCATCACATAAACTTCTGCTAGTTTATAATAACGTTGACCTTCTTTAACTAAAGAAACAATAGCATCAGAAGTTACTTCAATAGCATAATTAATTGCGTCTATTATATATCCTATTACACGATTAGCCCAAGCTGTTATGTCATCCCAAAAATAACCAACAGTACCACCAACAGCTGCACCTAATAAGGCAGCTCCAGCAACAATAACCCAGTGGGCAATAAGAAGCATAATTTATTCCTCCTCTAAATTTGAATTGTTTCCGTTTTCTACCACAACTGCTTCTGCTAAATTAATTTTTTTGTGACGGAGTTTGATAGTTTTATATTTGTTGATTTCTTCATTGAGAATTTCTTCATCAATAGCTTTAACTTTACCAACTAGCAATTTTAATCCGAGTTTAATTGTGATGTTTCTAATATCTCCACCACATAATCCTTCACTAATTTCAGCCGCTCTTTTATAAGTGATATTTCTAGGAACTTTTTCAGATATATGAAATTGCCAAAGTTGAGTTCTCATTTCTATATCTGGTACGGGAAACTCAACGTTAAAAATGATTCTCCTTAAAAAAGCCTCATCATAATTTTCAAATAAGTTTGTGGCAAATATGATTACGCCATTAAACTTATCCATTAATGTTAATAAGGTACTTTTGGCAGAGTTGACACCATGATCTGCTGCTTGGGATAAGTTGGAAATTCTCTTACTTAATACCGCATCAGCTTCATCAAAAAATAATACACTCTGATTTTCTTCAGCTACTTGGAAAACTTTTGATAAATTCTTAGATGTACCACCTACTAATTCAGATTCTAATTCTCCATAATTAACTTTGATAATCTTAGTTCCTAATTTTTGGGCAATGGCTTCAGCAGTAATACTTTTTCCCGTTCCTGGTAATCCAAAAAAGTTTATGCTTAAACCATTACCTGTTTTGAGAAAACGATTAAATTCCCATTCAAGTAACAATTTTTCCCTATTTTTTACATAAGCAATCATTTCTTGGATTTGCTCAATTGTAGTTTTTGACAAGGCTATTTCTTCTAATGTCCATTTAGGTGTTTCGAGTAAATTACTTACTTCATCTTTGGCATTAGAATTTTGCTTTTCCTTGACTATTTCAAATTTCATGGTTTGATATTCTGTTGGCTTTCTTTTGCCATTGCTAGATTTTTTTTATACCAGCAAACAATCCTATCCTAAACAAAAATCACCTTTACCGACAGTAGGAAAAGTACGAACTTTATCCGCTCTATAAAAGTAGGAAAATTACTAAAAGTATGGTACTATTAAAAAGAATTTAGTTTTGGTACAATATCCGTTAAAATGAGACTATTTTCCTAAAGTTTAAAAGCTTTTTTCTACAAGGGATTCAGCGATTTAAGTAAATGGTCTATTAGAAGCGGATTTAATATTAATTGATTTATGAATAGTACCGAAGTATTACAATTAGTAGATGATTTAATCTTTGCTAAAACAGAAAAACACTTAGATGATTTACAAAAAAATGTATTAAAAGGTACTTTAGAAGGTAAAACCTATCCAGACATTGCTAAAGATAGTGGTTTTAGTGAAAGTCNAAGTATTACAATTAGTAGATGATTTAATCTTTGCTAAAACAGAAAAACACTTAGATGATTTACAAAAAAATGTATTAAAAGGTACTTTAGAAGGTAAAACCTATCCAGACATTGCTAAAGATAGTGGTTTTAGTGAAAGTCATGTCAAAAATGTCGGACAAGAATTATGGAATCTTCTCTCATTAGTCTTAGGTGAAAAAGTTAAGAAGGCTAATTTTAAAGGTGTATTTGAAAAGATAAAAAGCCATAATTTTTCACAGCTTGACTCAAGAGGTTGTAAAAATAATCCGACAATTAATAATGTTACTATTTTTCCAGATAGAGAGCGATATTGCTCCGCAACGCTGAGGCGATCGCCTACTTCTGTGGAAAATTATCAGGAAACTAAAAATTAACCACAACTATATTTAGCCGAAGCACCCCAAGATTTTAACTGCTACGATCGCTCTTCCGAATTAACAACTTTGGAAAACTGGATATTAAAAGATTCATCTCGTCTCATTGCAGTTTTAGGAATTAGTGGAATAGGCAAAACAAGCCTAACACTCCAATTAATTAAACAAATCCAAACTAATTTTAATTACATCATTTATCGGAGTCTGCGCTTTTCTCCATCACTCAATACAACTCTTGCCAAATTGTTAGAAATATTTCCCGAAAAAACAGATATATCCCAAAATATTGAAACTCAAATTTCCCAATTGCTCGACTACCTACGTCAATATCGGTGTTTGATTATTCTTGATGATCTGCAAATGCTTTTTTGTAGTGGAAAAATAGCAGGTCAATATCAAACTGAGTCTGAAAATTACCAGATATTTTTTAAACTTATTACCGAAATGAATCATCAAAGTTGCTTCATATTAAATAGTAGAGAAAAACCTATAGAAATAGCTCAACTAGAAACCAAAAATAATTATGTGCGAACCCTAATTTTAGGTAGTTTAGAATTAGGAGCAAAACAAATTCTGCAAAAGCAGAAATTATCAGACCAAGAAACTTGGGAAAATTTAATTGATATCTATCAAGGCAACCCTCGCTGGATAGAATTTACTGCTACTATGATTCAAGAATTTTTTCACAGT
>NZ_LGSU01000552.1 GCF_002260545.1 Hydrocoleum sp. CS-953
CGCGGGTCAAAAGATTTTCACTTGCATCCTCAAACAAATTCTGATACTCTAAATATTAGATGGCGTTGCTCGCCTACACCCATGACTTATTATTCAACTTAATTGACTAACCAAGATAAAATCAAACATCTACATTTAGGAATTTTTCCAAGGAGCCATACCAGAAATACTTTCATCTTCTAGAGCTTTACCTAATCTTGCCAAGAAAATTTTATATTTTTTAATGTTTCTAGTTGGCAAGTTATCACTATCCCTTTAGACTAATAGCTAATTTTTCTCTATATTTAATCAAAAATAATTTATGTATTCAAACCTCCCTAATAGTTGGTTTCGTGTTGCTAAAAGTCAAGATTTATCTGCCAAAGGAGTCATACCACTTCATTACTTCGGAAAAGACTTCGTACTATTTCGTACAGAAGATGGCAAACCTCATATTTTTGATGCCCACTGTCCCCACTTAGGCGCTCATCTTGCTCATGGAGGTAGAATTGAAGGCCAAACTTTGAGATGTCCTTACCACGGTTGGCTCTGGGATACAGATGGACAATGTGCTGCTATTCCTTATCCAGATAAAGCAAAACCCAAAGCTAAAATACAAAGTTGGCCTGTACTTGAGTTGAATGGTCTAATAATGATGTACCATCACCATCAAGGAAACCAGCCAGACTGGGAAATACCCCAAATACCAGAACTAATTTCTGGTGAATGGACTCCCCTACGTTTAGTCCGTCAGTGGAAAGTACGCACTACCCTTCAAGATTATATGGATAACAGTGTAGATGTCTCTCACTTATATAATTTGCACAGTCGTACTTTTAAAAGCGCTCATAGTCATGGAGTTGAAATTGACGGACCAATTTTAACTCATAGAATGTCTCAGAAATATAATTTATCTTCTTTAGCAGCAGGAAAATTAGTATTAGAAGATGGTTCAGTTACTACTATTTATTACGGACCAGCTTATGATGTTAGTTTTTACTGGACAGAAGGAAAGTTAAAGCTAGGTTTATTAACTATTTTTACAGGCACACCAATAGATAATGAACATCTTGATATTGCCATATTTTATAGTGTGAAAAAAGTTCTACCTTTTCCTTTAAGCTTGATTTTAAATAAGATGTTAAAACAGGATGTTTTAGAAACTTTTGAACAAGATGTTAGTATTTTAGAGAATAAAAAAGATATTCATAATCCACCTTTATATCAAAATGATGGTCCGGTGCGTCAGTCTCGAAATTGGGCGAGTCAATTCTATTCAGAAAACTCTCTAACACTAGATACTTCAGTTCAAAAATAAATGGTATTAGGCGAGCGGGTAGCGGTGGGTAGCACTATCGCCACCCGACAGACTTTATCTAAAATCTAAAAACTATACCGTAATAGTTTAATTAATTTTCAATCTGCAAGAAGGGGAACGCTACCCAACAGACTTAATCTAAAATCTAAAAACTATAACGTAATAGTTTAATTAATTTTCAACCAGCAAGAGGGCGTTTAGCCCTCCGTTCCTAACGGAATGCTACCGCAAACGTTAACGCTGCGCGACATATTTGCGCAGCATTCGGCTGGAAAACCTATAGCGGTGGGTAGCACTATCGCCACCCGACAGACTTTATCTAAAATCTAAAAACTGTTGCGCAATAGTTAAATTAATTCTCAATCTGTAATAGGGCGAGCGGGTAGCGGTGGGTAGCACTATCGCCACCCGACAGACTTTATCTAAAATCTAAAAACTGNTAATTAATTCTCAATCTGTAATAGGGCGAGCGGGTAGCGGTGGGTAGCACTATCGCCACCCGACAGACTTTATCTAAAATCTAAAAACTATTGCGTAATAGTTTAATTAATTCTCAATCTAAATTCAGTCAGGCGATCGCGTAGCGGTGGGTAGCACTATCGCCACCCTAGAGACCTTATCTAAAATCTAAAAACTGTTGCGCAACAGTTGAATTAATGATCGACCGCCCTGGAAGTTAGGCGACTCCTACCCAGAAAGTTTATCTAAAATCTAAAAACTGTAACGTAATAGTTTAATTAATTCTCAATCTGTAATAGGGCGNAAGTTAGGCGACTCCTACCCAGAAAGTTTATCTAAAATCTAAAAACTGTAACGTAATAGTTTAATTAATTCTCAATCTGTAATAGGGCGAGCGGGTAGCGGTGGGTAGCACTATCGCCACCCTAGAGACTTTATCTAAAATCTAAAAACTATTGCGCAACAGTTGAATTAATTCTCAATCTAAACCAAACAATAGCATTTCTCTATAAGAATGCACTTACAGCAGTTTTTATTTCAGTAGACCACAGTAGTAGCGCGTCTAGCTTAAAAATGTGGGTAAAGAGCAAGTGTGCGGAAGACCTCTGCCCCGACCCCTCTCCTGCAAGGAGAGGGGGGAAATATTCTCCCCCTTCCCTACCAGGGAAGGGGGTTGGGGGGTTAGGTTTTTTACCCACAATTTTAGCCTAGACGTCCTAGTAGGTGCGTTTTCCTATGGTATCAAACCTATTCGTTATAACTCCTGATATCAAATCCGGATAATTACTATACTCAAGTCCGCAGCGTCTGGAACGGAGTGGAAGGTTTGCGGAGCATTCCGGAACGGATAGCAATCTCCTCAACATAAGAGATTGCTTCCTATCATCGCAATGACCACTGTTAAACCGGATTCTATACAGCAGTTTTCATTTGAGTAGACCACAGTAGGGGACTAACCATGGTTAGTCCCTACAAGGTTTTGGTTGTGACGATGTGGTTTATCAATCAGCAAAAGCGCTGTATGACTTCTGAATTCTGACTTCAGCCATAACTTCCATAGAAAAGAGCCTGTATGTTTGATACAAGCTCTTATAAAAAAAGTCTAGAAATATTCTCCAATTTTATAGTGAATATTATTCACTAATATTTTCCCAAAGATAACTATTTAATTTCTACCTTAGCTCCNTGGAACGTCCCTACAAGGTTTTGGTTGTGACGATGTGGTTTATCAATCAGCAAAAGCGCTGTATGACTTCTGAATTCTGACTTCAGCCATAACTTCCATAGAAAAGAGCCTGTATGTTTGATACAAGCTCTTATAAAAAAAGTCTAGAAATATTCTCCAATTTTATAGTGAATATTATTCACTAATATTTTCCCAAAGATAACTATTTAATTTCTACCTTAGCTCCTGCTTCCTCTAATTGCTTCTTGATATCTTCAGCAGCTTCTTTAGCAATACCTTCTTTCAGTGGCTTAGGTACAGACTCTACCAATTCTTTTGCTTCTTTCAGACCTAAACCTGTGATAGTACGAACCACTTTCAGAATAGCAATTTTCTTATCTGCTGGAAACTCTGTTAGAATTGCATCAAATTCTGTTTGCTCTTCCTCTGGTTCTGCTGCTGGGGCACCAGGCGCTCCTGGCATAGCCATAGGCATCATCATACCACCACCACCTGAAGCTGCAGTAACCCCAAAAGCATCTTCAATTTGTTTCACTAATTCAGATGCTTCTAGCAGAGAAAGTGACTTAAGTTGTTCTAGAATTTCATCAGTTTTTGCAGACATTATTAATCTCCTATTTGTTGTTAATTTACAATTATTTGTTGAGGATTATTTTGACTATTTATTATCTGAAGTT
>NZ_LGSU01000553.1 GCF_002260545.1 Hydrocoleum sp. CS-953
AACTAAAGTATAAATTAGAACATTAGTTAATAATTATTGCTGTAGATTACTCATCTTTTTCTTCTGTTTACTCCTGATGAATTATGTTTTAAACTTTGCTTCACTTGCTATATATAGTTTGTTTTACGAGTTTTGAAGTTAGTTAGTCTTCTTGTTCGAAAAAATTGCTATAAACCCTAACAACTTAGGGGAAAGATAAAAAAGATAAATAATTCACAAACTACTTACTCACCGTGTAAATACAAAGAGTGAGTGGGAAGATTTAAAAAACTTTAGTTGAGGTGCAAAATTAAATATGAATAAGGTTGATTTCACAGTTGCCATCCCTACCTACAATGGGGAAACTCGTTTACCAGACTTACTAGACAGATTAAAATCACAAATAAACACTGAGGACTTCTCATGGGAAGTAATCATAGTTGATAACAACAGCACAGATATGACTGCTAAAGTAGTAGAAAATTATCAAGCTGAATGGTCTAAATTAATTTCACTGAAATATATTTTTGCACCCAAACAAGGTGTAGAATTTGCCAGACAAAAAGCCGTTGAAAAAGCAAGAGGAGAACTTATTGGTTTTCTAGATGACGATAATTTACCTGATTCTGAATGGGTTGCTCAAGCTTATTCTTTTGGTCAAAAAAATCCTCAAGTTGGTGCTTTTGGTAGTNAATTATCAAGCTGAATGGTCTAAATTAATTTCACTGAAATATATTTTTGCACCCAAACAAGGTGTAGAATTTGCCAGACAAAAAGCCGTTGAAAAAGCAAGAGGAGAACTTATTGGTTTTCTAGATGACGATAATTTACCTGATTCTGAATGGGTTGCTCAAGCTTATTCTTTTGGTCAAAAAAATCCTCAAGTTGGTGCTTTTGGTAGTCAGATACATGGAGAATTTTTTGAACAAAATTCCGAGTCAAAACTTCCAGAAAACTTGAAAGAAATAGCTTGTTTTTTAGCAATTGTAGAACGAGGAAATAAACCACGTCTATATGACTCCAAATATAAGATATTACCTCCTAGTGCTGGAGTAGTAGTTCGTAAACAAGTCTGGCAACAAGCATTTCCAAAAACGTTATGCTTGAATAACACAGATAAAGCAGCACAATTACCTAGTGAAAATTTAGAAGTGCTGAGAAATATTCAGCAAGCAGGCTGGGAAATTTGGTATAACCCAGCCATGGTGGTTTATCATAAAATTGCTAACTCCCAACTAAAAAGAGATTACCTACTAAACCTAATCCGCTGTGTAGGTTTAAGTAGACATCACCAGAAAAAGATGACTCTTAAAAGTTGGCAGAAATCTTTAGCTTTTCCAGATTACATTGGTAATGACTTTAGGAGATTAGCCCTTCNCTCCCAACTAAAAAGAGATTACCTACTAAACCTAATCCGCTGTGTAGGTTTAAGTAGACATCACCAGAAAAAGATGACTCTTAAAAGTTGGCAGAAATCTTTAGCTTTTCCAGATTACATTGGTAATGACTTTAGGAGATTAGCCCTTCATTCAATTAAAAATGGTGAGTCAATAAAAGCTGACGCTATTACTAATTACCAGACAGAATTTTTGTGGAAAACTATCAAAAGTCCTTTCTTATTCTGGTACAAACAAAGAAAGGCTAAAACAAAAGTACCGAGTTATCAAGCATTCCCTGAAGATGAATATTTGTTAGAACAAATTGCCACAGCTTTTGAAGAAAAAAGCTTCATTCTTCATGCCCAAAATATATTGCCTATTGGTGACGAAGATTTAAACAGGAAACATTTAGAAATTCTGCTGCGAATTCAAGATAAAACAGGAAATATAATGTTACCTGGAAAATTTATACCTACNACAGCTTTTGAAGAAAAAAGCTTCATTCTTCATGCCCAAAATATATTGCCTATTGGTGACGAAGATTTAAACAGGAAACATTTAGAAATTCTGCTGCGAATTCAAGATAAAACAGGAAATATAATGTTACCTGGAAAATTTATACCTACTGCAGAACGTTATAATTTGATGAGAACTATCGATCAATGGGTAATTAGCAATTTATTTACTCAACTTTCTCAGGCAGCTCAAAGCAATAGTAATTGTGTATATGAAATTAATCTCAGTGCTGCTAGTGTTAATGATGAAAATTTCATCAAATTTTTGCATCAGCAGTTTAATATCTACGAAATTTTACCAGAGACAATTAGTTTAGGAATTCATGAGAATATTGCTATTGCTAACTTGAAAGAAGTGGCAAAGCTAATTAGTGTTTTCAAAGAAATGGGTTGTCAGTTTACTTTAGACCATGTTGGTCGTGCCAACTTAATGCCTGAGTATCTCAAACAACTACCTATAGATTATCTGAAAATTGATGGTAAATTAGTCAAGGGACTTACTAATAACCAGGACAATCTCAGAGGGATAGAACAAATCCATAATCTAAGTTCTAAGCTTGGTTTTCAGACCATTGCAGAAGCTGTGGAAAATATGAGAATAATTGAGTTTATTAAGGGGTTAGGAATAAATTATGCTCAAGGTTATGGCATAGATTATCCTCAACCATTGATATTGGCTGGAAATCCAATAAAAATGGATAATTATAACTTTAATACAGTCAATTCTCAGATTATACAAGCAGCAGTGGCGTAATTTTTCTGAGTTCAAAAATCTCTCTGTTCAAACTGACTTTAACATTAGAAGAAAAATAAATTTTTGCTTGGAAAAATATTATATCTCCTTCAACATTTGTCATTGCCAGTAACTGTAAAGTAATCTTTTAAATCTTTGAGATTATTTACTTTTACTAGCAATGATATAATTTTCAGAGAGTTAATCTATGAGCAAATCAAACAAAAGAGAATAGGTAGGGACGTTATATGCAACCTTTTTAGGGAGAGACAAGATATAGATAACTATTCGCTACAAAAAAATAGTCTTTCATTAATGGATAATTGATAATTGATAATTGATAATTACCTCTCCCTTTTAGGGAGAGGATTGACAAATAAGGAAAATATTTATTTCTNTCGATTGGATATGGCGTTCGCGTAGCGTCCCGGAGGGAAAGGAAACCCGAAGAATGCAGAGCCGCGAACGCTTTATATGTCGCGTAGCGTTAACGAAGTTGTGCGCCAGCTAAACGCCATCCCATCCTGACGGAATGCTTCGCAAACGACCGCTTTTTCCCCTTGAAAGGGGAGGCTTAAAGGCGTGAATTATCTAATTATTTAATTGTTTAATTATTAATTATTTCGGTAAATATTGACTAAAATATAGTTAGTACCCCTATGTGGAAGTCAAATGTTAAAAGTAAAAATTAAAAAGTATTGATGTTAGTAGACCGACACAGCTAATTTTTAATTTTGTGCATTAGGGCGGGTTCATTTTATCTTTAGGTTGAGCATTGAACTTTAGGCTAGAACCCGTCCCTACCATTGCAGCATTTTAGGTGTGTCACCTTACTCAGCAAATACCTAAGCATTCAGCCATCAGCTATTAGCTGTCAGCTATTAACTTATATCATGTCCGGTAGCATCGGTATTGCAAGTGAGAAGTTCATTAATTGATAATTGATAATGGATAATTGATAATTACCTCTGGTTAAAACCGTTACGGAATTGAAGATTGGGAAATATCATTTCT
>NZ_LGSU01000554.1 GCF_002260545.1 Hydrocoleum sp. CS-953
ATTAAAAAGTGGGGTTTGATCGCCAATTATTTTGATAATAAATAAATAGATTTAGTTAGAATATAAACTTATAAAATCTTAAAATCTTTCCATCTATACCTTCCTAGTGAAAAACCACAAACATTTTCATTTTGTGAAGCTCCTGAAAAAAAACGCGCGTCAAAGGATTTTTTGCTGCATCCTCACAATTTTTGTGATATCATAAGATTAAATGGCGTTGTTCGTCTATGCACATGACTTTTTATTCAACTAAAAAAGTATAGCTTCGAGGGTGATAGAACTCCGTTCCACTTTGCTACGGATATAAACATGACCGCTAATATCAAATCCGCTTGCTTCAGAGTGTCATAAGAAACCGGGTTTGTCGGAGGTAGATTTTATACAGCGGAGGATTTAAAACCAACCCGGTTTCTACGCTGTTTCTACGCTTTTGTATACCGAATACTACCGGATTTGATCTAACTTTGTAGAAAGGAAAATCCATATACAAAGATAAAGTTAGGAGTTCTACATTAAACTACACCCACGAGTTAACGCTAATTTCAAAAGTGCTTTATATTTTTTATCGCTAATAGAATAAGCTCCAAATCTTTCCAAGTGAGGGTTGTTCATCTGAGCATCAAAAAAAACAAACTGTCGCTCCCGGAGTCGCTCCACCAACTTTACCATCGCCACCTTCGACCCCTCTGGAATATTGAAAAACATCGACTCCCCAATAAAACCCCCACCAATCACTATACCTAAAATTCCACCAGCAAGGTCATCCCCTTGCCAAGTCTCAAAACTATAAGCATATCCCGCTTCATTTAAAGCTTTGTAAATTTGTTTCAGCTCCCCAGATATCCAAGTTGTTTCTCGATCTGCACAACCTTCAACCACAGCTTCAAAATCTCTATTAACAGCAACAGTAAAACGATTTTGATTAATCACACGACGTAGTGACCGTGGGTAGCGAAATCTTTCATCCAAAGGAATTAAGGCCCGTTTACGACTACCATACCACCCCAAACTATTCTCTCCATCATTTGCCATGAGGAAGTAGCCTTGAGCATATCCTTGTATGATTGATTGAATATCATATTCTATCATGGAATTACAATTAACAATTTATAATATAAACTTTAGAATTATGGCTGAACCAATCCAAGCAATTACTTTACCAACAGCACAAAACCCCCAAGAAGAGGGCCAATGGTTAAAAGCTTCTTTACATAAGTGGCTTAATCAAGAGTTTATTCCTGAAAAAGTGAACGAAGATATTGCCAAAAGAGCAGCCCAAATTTTTGTTCGCCATCGCATGGAAGGGGAAAATGATTTAGGTTCATTAGTCATTGCCATTGTTACAGAAATGCAAGCCTTTGATTTTTCCCAGAGTTTTTATGGGGAATTTGCGATCGCCAATGCCGTTAGTGACTTACTATTAGATAGTCTGGGAATAGAACGTTGTTGTGGACAATAGTATTAATAATGGATAATGGATAATTGATAATGAAAACTATCTCCTCTAATTATCAATTATTTAAAGGAGAGGCTTTAAACCTAGATTCGATTAATTATCAATTATCAATTTAGGAGTTACGCAAAGCTAGTATNGGGAAAATGATTTAGGTTCATTAGTCATTGCCATTGTTACAGAAATGCAAGCCTTTGATTTTTCCCAGAGTTTTTATGGGGAATTTGCGATCGCCAATGCCGTTAGTGACTTACTATTAGATAGTCTGGGAATAGAACGTTGTTGTGGACAATAGTATTAATAATGGATAATGGATAATTGATAATTAATAATTGTAGGACTTACGCACTAGACCATATATATAGCGTTAAAAACTATAACGTTATAGTTTTTGAACTCCATATATACTAGCTTTGCGTAACTCCTAAATTGATAATTGATAATTAATCGAATCTAGGTTTAAAGCCTCTCCTTTAAATAATTGATAATTAGAGGAGATAGTTTTCATTATCAATTATCCATTATCAATTATCAATTATCCATTCCCTCTACCAGCTAGACTTCACAACTCCTGGTAATAAACCTTCATGGGCCATTTCTCGGATAACATTACGAGAAAGTCCAAAATCCCGATAATACCCTCTGGGACGTCCAGTTAACCAACAACGATTTCTGACACGATTAGGAGCGCTGTTACGAGGTAGTCTCTGTAGTTTACGATGGAGTTCTATTTTCTCCTCTAAATCTTCTGCCTCCATGAATTGCTGTTTTAGCTCTTCACGTTTCTCGGCATATTTTTCTACTAATTTTTTGCGTTTTTTCTCACGCTCGATCATGCTCTTTTTAGCCATGATTAATTACTTTATTCCTCCAAAAATAACAAAATAGTTGGTATCTTTAATTTTAGGTTATTTGCCCAACCTCCTATAGTACCATAAATTTTTTTGTTTCCCCAACTTTTGATATTTAGAGCAAATCCAGTAGCATAGGTACAATTCCATACTGTAGGGGTTTGGTCTCCAAACCCCCTAATTTTCTTGTGTTTTGACAATTACTAAGGGTAGAATCTTAATTTTGCTGCAAAGCAAGCAGATTTAATATCATATCTGGTTGAGTGGGTTTGGAGACCAGTTGAATGGGTTTGGAGACCAGTTGAATGGGTTTGGAGACCAGTTGAATGGGTTTGGAGACCAGTTGAATGGGTTTGGAGACCAGTTGAATGGGTTTGGAGACCAAACCCCTACGAATATTTTAGGAAAAGAGAAGGCAGAAGTTTTTTCCATTCTGCTTGAATGGGGTTTGGAGACCAGTTGAGTGGGTTTGGAGACCAAACCCCTACGAATATTTTAGGAAAAGAGAAGGCAGAAGTTTTTTTTCCATTGGTATCTGAATTTTATATACTAACGATGCTACCGGACTCGATATTACTCTTTTGTAAAAAGACACAAATCAACCAATGAACATTTATCGCAGGCAGGACTTTTCGCTTTACAAACTGCCCGACCATGATAAATTAATCGTATTGACCAATTTTCCCAATCAGGTTGAGGTATCAACCGCATTAAATCTCGCTCAATTTTAATTGGATCGGAATTTTCAGTTAAACCTAAACGTTGACTTAACCGTTTAACGTGAGTATCTACTGTCACCCCGACAATAATTCCATAAGCATGAGCTAAAACAACATTAGCTGTTTTCCTCGCTACTCCAGGTAACTGCAAAAGTTGTTCCATCTGCTTTGGCACTTGAGAGTTGAACTTCTCAATAATCATTTGGCAAGCAGCTTTAATATTTTTAGCTTTATTGCGATAAAATCCTGTAGAACGCACTAAATTTTCTAGTTCTTCAATATCTGCATTTGCCAGTGCTAGAGCATCCGGGAATTTTTGAAATAGAGCAGGCGTAACTTTATTAACTCGTTCATCAGTACATTGAGCAGAAAGAATAGTAGCTACAAGTAACTGAACAGGGGTTTGATAAGTCAGAGTACAAGTAGCATCAGGATAGAGACGGTTTAGACGAAGAAGTAATTCTAGCGATCGCTGTCGTTTCAGTGAAAATTTACGAGTTGTTACCATTTGAAGGAAGAAGGAAGAAGGAAGGAGAAAGAAGGGAGAAGGAAGAAGGAAGAAGGAAGAAGTGAAAAGGAAGAAGGAAGAAGTGAAAAGG
>NZ_LGSU01000555.1 GCF_002260545.1 Hydrocoleum sp. CS-953
TATATAATCTTCATTTATCGTTAGTTTAAGTGGTGCTATATCTGGAAACAAACTACAAAAAAATACTAAATAGGGGTTGCTGATTAAATATCAAAGCCTTAACAGATCAAGCTAAGTGCCTTTTTAGGTCTGAAAAAAGTACGAACTTTTAGGTCAAAAAGATGCAAAAATTTAGGATTTTTTGCTCAAGATTTAGAGAAAAATCACTCTTACTATTTTTCCGACTACCTCCTCTAAATTCCCCATTTATCCTGACTCCTGACTCCTACAACTACTAAAAAATTTTTTCAGCAAGCCCTAAATATTTGCTTCACTTTAAAAGATTTTTCTTCCCTACCAGGTGGGAAAAATGCAGAAAAATTAACACTTGCAACTATTCCCTATTCCCTAATTCTATTCCCTAATTATTGATAAGTAGGAAAATCAATATATCCTTCTGGGTCAAATGAATACCAAATTTTCATATCAGGTAGTGAATTTAGCGGCCAATTATTAGCAAAACGTTCTGCTAAATCAGGATTACTAATATAAAGTCTACCAAAAGCAATTAAATCTGCATTTCCTGATTGAATTGCAGCTTCAGCAGTTTCTTTTTTATAGCCACAATTTCCGATTAATGCCTGAGAAAAGACTTCACGAAATTCTGCCAAATTCATTGCTTCTCCTAACTCGTGAAAACCAAATTCTAAACCATCCATAATATGAAGATAACCTAGTCCGTAATTATTTAACTGCTTGGCAACGTAAAGAAAATTTTCCCGAAAATCTGGGGAACCCATATCATTAAAAGCACCATTAGGTGAAATTCTGACTCCCACTCGGTGAGACGGCCATACAGTTAAAATAGATTCAACAATTTCTTTAAGAAATTGAAATCTGTTTTCTAAACTACCTCCGTAGCGATCGCTGCGATGATTAGTCTTGGACTGTAAAAACTGGTCAATTAAATAACCATTACCACCATGAATTTCTACTCCATCAAAGCCAGCAGCTTTTGCCCTAACTGCAGCCTGGCGATAATCTTCTAAAACTTCTGGAATTTCTTCTGTTTCTAGAGCGCGGGGTGTTTCGTAAGGTTGTTTGCCAATGGGAGTATGAATATATTCTTCATTTAAGATAACCGCAGAGGCAGATACCGGGAGTTGACTATTTTCCTGAAAGCTGCTATGGGAAGCTCGCCCACAGTGCCAAAGTTGCAGAAAAATAGGGGTTCCCTTGGCATGAACTGCATCTACAACTTCCTTCCAAGCTTTGGTTTGTTCGTCTGAGTAAATACCGGGGGTGTTAAGCCAACCAATACCCTGTTTAGAAATGACAGTAGCTTCAGAAATAATTAAACCTGCACCTGCTCGTTGAGCGTAATATTCTGCCATTATATGATTAGGCATTCTTTCTACTCCAGCACGAGACCGAGTTAGGGGAGCCATTATGACTCTATTTTTGAGAGTTAAATCTCCTATATTGAAGGGACTAAGTAAGGTTAAGGAATCTGTTGGAGGGGTCATTTTAGCTATCAGTTATCTAATTATCATTGACCTCTCCCCGGCTTAAAAGCGCGGGGATTCTAAACTGTTGCTACGATTAGGGGCTAAAGCCACATCTCGTAGCTTTTTTAGTTTTGGTTTCCCAGATAGGAAATCTGGTAGCGAGGGTCAAAACTCGCCTACAGACCTTGACTAGGCTTAGACCTAATTGTGTCTCTACTTTACGAAGTATATTTGCTGCACCATTTAAGTCAGCGTTAACCAACAAACCTTTACCAGTGTGGTACATCCCACGTTTAAGTCGTTTCCCTGATGGCTTCCATCCTTCAGGTTTTTCGCCGAAAGTAGGTAGAACATCGCCATCTAGAAAACTGGCCTTGCTGGTATATGACTCTTCAGTTTCAACAAACTTAATGCCGTATTCTAGGCATAGTTGTTTAACTCGTTCTTTGAGTTTAGCAGTGGGAATTTGTACGAATGATTGTGTTGTTTTACCTAGTTTAGACTCTTGTCTTTGTCCTTGGTTCCATCCAAAAACTACCGTACCAATTTGGTGTTCAATACAGTGATTAACAACCAACCTTGCAGCTTTATTAACTGCATCTCTCATCTGACGGTTACGTTTTTCTGTGATCTGGACTAATTGCTCATCCCAATAACCCTGGGGCTTACTCTCTTTGAGGGTGGAAACTCGTTTGTTATACCACTGGTTAAGGCTTTTAACCTTGCGCCCATCAATAATGAAACTATTCCCTACATTAGAAATGCAACTTAACCAGTTGTTGATACCGGGGTCGATTGCCAAAACATTCTGAGGATTTAATTCATCTTGAACTACAATTTCTTTCTGGTATACAAACTCTACATAAAAACATCGATTACGTGGTAGTATTCGCAATTCTTTGAGTTCTGAAAACTGTAGATTAGATGGCATCGGGAGCAAAAAACTGTCTAATTTAAACCATCGTTTTACGGTTGTTCCCAGAGGAATTCTGATGTGCTTCTCAACAAGTCTTAAAGCTTGCTTGGGATAAGTCACCATTGCTAAACCATCTTTTTTACGATAGCTAGGAACCCTTGGTTGAAAATCCAAATTACCGTTTTTGTATTTTTTGTTTAACTCCTTAAATGACTTAAAAGATTCAGCAACAGACCTTAATATTTGCTGGGCTGCTTGTGAGTACAAAACTTGATAATGTTTATTTGATTTGTACTCTTTTTCCAGGTCATACTTACCAATTATTTTCTGGGTTTTGAAAAACAATTGACGACCATAATAAATACCACAATTGGTTAGCTTGTGGGATTGAGAACAAATAAACTCCAGAATTGATTTTAAGTCTTGATCGGGCTTGATTAGATTTTGCTGACAGCCATACAAATCAATCACTTCCTTAATATATATTATGAATTATCTACTGATTATGTATTTGTCATGTTAAGATTGTCTGGACACGGCGGGATTGATCCCCCCCTGTCCGTTTTCATCCCCTCTCTAAAGAGTAGAGGCTTTCAAAGTCCCGCTAGTTCTTTTGTCAACTCAGACGTTGGAGTTTGAGAAGTTGTATAGAAGCCCTAACAGTATCTTCGTAAAGATGTGGGTTTTTGGCTTAGGAGTCAGGAGTGAGAGAATATAGAATAGGAGAAAAAGGTAGAATCTATAGCCCCATATTTCCATATCCCTATCTTTAAAAGTAGATAAATAAATCCTTTTAGGGGTTCTATATATGATTTAGACTCTAACCTAGTGGCTAAGTTGAGCTAAATCTAATACCTCAAAGTTACAGTTTTACTACTTATTATCTATCTTAATAGAGTAAATCGCCTCATCCCTAAATTTCTCTAAAATCCAAAAACTCAAACGTTACAGTTTTACTACTTATTATCTATCTTAATAGAGTAAATCGCCTCATCCCTAAATTTCTCTAAAATCCAAAAACTCAAACGTTATAGTTTTACTACTTATTATCTATTTTAATAGAGTAAATCGCCTCATCCCTAAATTTCTCTAAAATCCAAAAACTCAGACGTTATAGTTTTATGCCTTATCTATTTTAATAGAGTAAATCGCCTCATGCCTAAGTTTATCTAAAATCCAAAAACTCAAACGTTATAGTTTTATGCCTTATCTATTCTAATAGAGT
>NZ_LGSU01000556.1 GCF_002260545.1 Hydrocoleum sp. CS-953
ATGTTGATTTACCTCTTGTTCCGTTAAAATATGTTTGTTTATATAAGTTGGTAATAATTTATGAATAATTAGGAAAGAATGATAAATAACTGATGTTAACTTGGCTCCAGGAATGTGAATATACTGTTCGCCAGTTTGATACTGATACTGATAACGAATAGGATTATGATCTTTTTTAGCAGCTTCTAAATGTGGCATCTATCAATTCAAATCAAAAACTACATCTTTAGTAGCTCCCATCTGATTGTAGACGCTTTGACGAAATTCTTGCAATTGTTTCAATTTCATCTGGACAAAAGGGAAGATTTTATAAACCTTTAATCCTCTCATCCAGATGTACCGAGGGACAAGCCATTCTACTAAACTTACCCAAACTTACCCAAAACATCGGAATTGAGCTTTGGAGCTAGCTTCCTGCTTGATTGAGAATCACTGACCGCAGTCTGTAACCTCTTTCTTTCCACAGGCTTAAAATCACTTGTTTTCAGAAAAGGCACGGAAGATGTAATTAGGTTCAGCATAAACTACATCTGGAGATTCCAGAAGTTCAGCGATCGCGTCCAAAGTGGCTTGCTTAAGCTCAACCTCACTCATCGCAGCTACTTCTGGTTCAGACAAGCGGATCAAGATGGGAATATTTGGATTTCTAGAAGTTTCCACAACCGTGGCTTTTTTCCCAAGCAGCTTTTGGGTCTTTGTCACTGCGCTTTGAGGTTCCTTGTACTGCACCAAAATTTCTCCAGGAACAAATTCAGCATTTACACTAATCTCACCACGACTTGCAACCAGATCATTGTTGTCCATGGCTAAAATCTCACCAGATATATTTTCAGAAGCAGCAGCAGATTCAAAAGCACCGGGGACTCGTAAAATACCAGCTCCCATGCGCGAATCACCAAAGGATTCGGCATTATTTACTAGCAGTGCTTTGATTTGAGCAGGAGACAGACTGGGATTCTTCTGTAGAAGCACTGTAGCAGCACCGGAGACGTGGGGCGTAGCCATTGAAGTTCCATTTAGGCTATTGTAATCAGGGTTACGATAGGTACTGAGAATATTTTCCCCAGGTGCAGAAAGATCGTTGAAGCCATAGCTAGAAAAAGACGCTAACTGGTTATTGATATCTGTGGCTCCTACCGTCAGAGTCACACTCGGACAACTAGCAGGTTGTTGGGGATTATTATTACCCGCATTACCTCCTGCCACAATTACAGCAGAACCCGCAGCAACGGCTTGACTAATCGCATTTTCCAGGGTTGGGGAACAATTTCCCCCTCCCCCTAGACTCATATTGATAATATCAGCTGGTTCAGAACTACTGAGACCATGACTGTTGGTTATCCCTGCTGCATAGTAAATTCCGTCAATAATATCACTGAAGGTTCCAGAACCAGTGCTTCCTAGCACCCTTACTGAAATGTGGTTCACTCCATTGTTGCTACTCTGGTTCCAAGGAGTTCCGGCAACGCCAGTGGTGTTATTGGTTGTTGCCAGGATAGTACCTGAAACGTGAGTCCCGTGATGCACTGCTTGGCTGGGAGGGCTGTCCGCAGCATCGACTCCTGTGCCAATGTCAGCACCAGAATTGAGGAACCGTGCATTATTAGTGGAACGGGGCGGTAGATCGGGATGTCCTCCAGCATAAACTCCGTCATCGATCACGGCAACTGTCACGGGAGTGACCGTTTGAGTTGAGGTAGTCCCCCAAACTGCTGGCATACCAATATTTTCATAGCCCCACTGCTGGTCGTACATCGAATCATTTGGTGTCGCTTCAGAAGGAGGAGGAGTTTCTCCTTGCTCTTGACAGCAAAGATAAGGGGATGTATCTGAGGTAGGTGTCAGGTCTCCCGAACAAGCACTGCCGCGTTCGTAGGGCATGGCATCTTCGCGTGTGGGTATTACCCCACTGAAGGTCGGCCACTTGCCGCCACAATCATAACAAAGGGAGCAGGATGAGGCTGCTATTGCCTGACTTGGCTGGACACTCAGCAGTAGCACCACAGCAAACATCAATGCGAACAACCAAGACATCGTTCTTTTCATAATTCTTTCCTTTCTATTTCAAAGTTGAATGAGTATTTACAACGCTTTCTCCAATTCAGATAGTGGGACAGCACCGGCAAAAGCTTTCCCATTGATTGCCAAGAAAGGAGTACCCCCAATCTCGGCTCTCTGAGCAATCTCTATATCTTTCTCAATTGCAGTTTCAGCAGCCTGACTATGGCGATCGCGGTTAAACCTCTCCAGATCGAGATTGAGATTTCTCGCGATATCCAGATATAATTGCTCACCCAACTTATCTTGCTGGGTAAACAGGGTATCGTGGTACTGCCAAAACTTTCCTTGCTGATTAGCAGCCCAAGCGGCTTTGGCAGCAGGCATGGCTTCAGGATGAATTGACAAGGGTAAATTCTTGTACACTAAAGCGACTCGATCTTGATGAGTTGCCATAAATTGCTTCAATGTCTTGTGAGCCTGGGAACAGAAGGGACATTGAAAGTCTGAGAACTCTAGCAGCACAATTTTGCCATCCACTGAGTCAGTAGCAGGTGATTCACCAATGATTCTGTCGGGACTGGCTTTGAGTTCTTGGGAGAGTAACTCCTGAGCTTGTTTCTGTTGCTCCCACTGTTGCTGCTGGTAGACCTGAAGAGATTCCCAAACTACCTCGGGGTGGTTGCGGATAACCTGCAAAACTTCGGCTTCCAATTCTGTAGTAACTTGATTGGGGCTATCTGCGCCCTTAAGGTTTGTGGCTGCTTGTGCTGGTGCTGACCAACTCAGCACTGTCAGGCACAACACTAACATTATCTCTATCCATCGTACACGCACTAAGGTCTACCTCCTTATTCTAAAAAGAGTGGTTCTTTGGAATTAGAGAGGGCTTCTGGAAGAGAAATTTTCCAAAAGCCCTTGGCTAGGATCTGGCTTAATTAGCCTCTAAAAGAATCTCCTGCAGCAGAGATAAGGGTATTGATCATCCCTCCACATATAGGTTCCTGAACAATTAGTGCCTAACTCATAGGCTTTGGAGATGGTTGCTTCCAGGTTGCGATTGATCCCACCAAAATTTGGCCAGCCACCGCCACAGGTCTCGCAATAGGTGCAAAGAGTCATATAACCAACATCTACCTCTGTCCCAACTTCTTCTGATTTTGCTGCCTCTTTTGCAACCTCTGCCTTGCTCGGTTGAGCCTGTGCTACCTGCATTTGTTGATCTAGTTGAGCTAGCACTTCTGCTTTACTAGGTTGAGCTTGCGCAAGCTGTACCTCGGCTGCCATTGCTTGACTGGGCACGGCAACCAGCATCATCATCACAGAAAATACGATAGCCAAAAGCCAAGATATTTTTCTCATGTTTCTTCTTCTTATTAAAGTTGATATATCCATTTGAGAAAACTTCTTAATCTACTCACACTCCGTTGAGGCATTTACTCAGTTTCCTTACAAACAATACTATTGCAAAAAAAAACTATCAAGCAATACTAAATCACTACTTTTATTGATTCTTTACATCGTTAAATAGTGTCAATTTATTAGTTATTCAAATACTTATAAAATCCGGATAAAGCAACAAAAAAAATACACAAATTATACTAAATCCGGTTCTCATACACCTCTTGTTTTT
>NZ_LGSU01000557.1 GCF_002260545.1 Hydrocoleum sp. CS-953
TCAAATAATTTTGGGATGATTAGTCACAAAAAAATGTTTCCTTTTTAAATTTTTGAACTTCTGATTTTTCCCTATTCCCTATTCTCTAAAACTTAGTGGTATGTATCAAATATATTTCTGGGTAAAATGAAGTTAATCAAATAATTTTGGGATGATTAGTCACAAAAAAATGTTTCCTTTTTAAATTTTTGAACTTCTGATTTTTCCCTATTCCCTATTCCCTACTCCCTATTCCCTATTCCCTAAAAACATGAAAGTAATCAAAAAAATTATCCTCCATTATCAAGACGATCGCTCGGATAAAATTTATGAGGTTGATATATTTGAGGTGAAAGAAAATCAGCATTATATGGTTAATTTTAATTACGGTCGTCGTGGTTCACAATTAAGACATGGTATTAAAACAAGTGGCTATGTTTCTTTTGCTAAAGCTGAAAAAGTTTTCAATCAAGTAATAGAAGAAAAAATTAAACGTGGTTATCGTGATGTTACTGGAATTTCCCTAGATTCTCTGCCTAAAAAAACAGAAATTCCTAGTCATAATCATTTGCGGANGGTTAATTTTAATTACGGTCGTCGTGGTTCACAATTAAGACATGGTATTAAAACAAGTGGCTATGTTTCTTTTGCTAAAGCTGAAAAAGTTTTCAATCAAGTAATAGAAGAAAAAATTAAACGTGGTTATCGTGATGTTACTGGAATTTCCCTAGATTCTCTGCCTAAAAAAACAGAAATTCCTAGTCATAATCATTTGCGGAAACAAGCAATTATTGAACATTTAGCTAGAGAAAAAACTAATCGCCCTCTGGAAAGAATTATTTGGCGGGCAGGAGAATTAAAAATAGCTGAAGCTACTCCAATGTTAATTAATTTTATCGGCACTGGTACAGATTTAAGAGATTATTGTATTGCTTGGTCGTTGGGTTGGTGTGGTGGAAAAGATGCTCTTGCTGCTTTAATTAGATTATATGAAAATCCGGCAACTTCAGAGTTTGTTGGTCGGATAGTTTTTGAGGCAATTTTAAAATTATCTGACCCGGAAATTCGCGCCGAATTGCAGACAGAAATGATTGAGTTTTTATCCCCAGAATTAAGAGAGTTTGCTCGTCATGGAACGGCAGAAAAATTTGAGGAATTATTTAAACAACGTCTGGAGGAAGGTAAAAGTTTTTCAGACATAGAAAGACTATATCAAATAGATAATGAATATGTGCGACCTGCACTTTTAAATTTTCTCCGCACTGCTCCATTTCAAGAAAACTTTTTTCAGCCAATTCGTCATATTTTTAAAATGGCTGAATATCGTCGAGACCCAGAAGTTTTTGGCATTCTTACTTATAGATTTGACACAGAATATACAACTGGTTGGGGAGTTTATACTAAAAAAACTCGTAATTATTTACGCAAGAGAATTTGGCGAACTTTAGAGAAACTTGGCATAGATAATGATATTGAATATATTAATTTAGCGGTGAGTATTTTGCAGCAATATTCTGATGCTGATGTTATGTATTATCGGCTAGAAAATAAATTTTATTCTCAACTCGAACATAGATTTGTTAATTTTCTAGTTCTATCTCATATTCTCTACACAAATCATTCTCGTTATTCTTTATCTTCTGATAGGCTAGAGTGGAAGTTTAACGGATACTTTGAACGAACTAATAAGGAGATAAAACAACGGGGTGAAGCTTTCCCCGAATTATGGGAACAACAACCAGAAATATTGGTGAAATTATTNAACATAGATTTGTTAATTTTCTAGTTCTATCTCATATTCTCTACACAAATCATTCTCGTTATTCTTTATCTTCTGATAGGCTAGAGTGGAAGTTTAACGGATACTTTGAACGAACTAATAAGGAGATAAAACAACGGGGTGAAGCTTTCCCCGAATTATGGGAACAACAACCAGAAATATTGGTGAAATTATTATTGGAAAGTAATTGTCATGCTGTACATAATTTTGCTGTGAGAGTATTGGATAGTTGCCAGAGTTTTTATCCACAACTCGATCTTGAAACTCTCATAGAATTTATCAAAAAACCTTATGACGTTACAGTTAGATTTGGATTTGAATTAGCTATAAAAAGATATAAAAAAAATCCCGATATAGATTTAGTTTTAGCATCGGCAAATAGTATTTTGCCTAAAGCACATACGGCAGCTTATCGCTGGATAAATAAACAACCCAATAGATTTTTAAATGCTAATTTTCTGGCAGCTTTAATTACGAGTAAGGAACCAGATACTCGTGACTTTGCTCAAAAATTTCTTAGTTCACATAGTCTCAAAGAAGGTACTGCTAAAGTATTAATTGGTAAAGTTATTGCTGAGTTATTAACTTTCAAACAAGAAACGTACTGGATAGAGCAACTTGCCAGAGATATTGCNACCCAATAGATTTTTAAATGCTAATTTTCTGGCAGCTTTAATTACGAGTAAGGAACCAGATACTCGTGACTTTGCTCAAAAATTTCTTAGTTCACATAGTCTCAAAGAAGGTACTGCTAAAGTATTAATTGGTAAAGTTATTGCTGAGTTATTAACTTTCAAACAAGAAACGTACTGGATAGAGCAACTTGCCAGAGATATTGCTGATATATTGTTGAGTTGTTTGAGCGGTCAATTAAAACAATTAGGTATGGGAGTTATTATAGATTTACTTCAACATCCATTGGTAGAAATTCAAGAATTAGGAGCAAATATTCTGGAAAAACATGAAACTCCTGCTGCGGAATTACCTACTAATTTAATTGAGTCATTAATTGAATTTCCCTATCCAAAAATTCGGGAAATTGGTATTAGAATATTTGGCAAATTGCCAGAGAAAGTTTTGATAAGTTCTCGGCGAGATTTAATTATTGCTATGGCGGTTAGTTCTGAGGAAGATATTTGGAGTTTAATTGAGCCTATTATTCAAGATTTGACAAAGAAATATTCAGATTTTGCTAGTCAGTTAGCAGGGGCATTTATCGACATTTTAGTAATTCCAGAAAAGTCAGAAGGGGTTCACGATTATTTAGCAGGTTTATTGAGGGATGATATTCCGGGATGGCAAGAGAATATTAGCTTGGAAAAAACCAAGCAGTTATTAAGAGTTAAATCTGAACTTGCTCAAGAATTAGCTGGTTTAATATTAAAGGCAAATTATCGGCAATGGGCAGGAGATTTTCCCACAATTGAAATTGTTAAGTTGGCAAATTATCAAGTAGTGGCTGTTAGACAGGCTGCATGGCAAATTTTTTCTGAAAATATTCCTCGTTTTAGAGGTAATTCTCAGGAGATGTTGGCTGCGGTTAGGTTGTTAGAATCTGATTGGGAAGATTCTCGTAATTTTGCTTGGGAAATATTTCAATCATCTTTTGATGAAACTGATTGGTTGCCGGAAATAATGGTGAGTATTTGTGATAGTGTGAGGGATGAGGTAAGGGTGTTTGGGCGTGAGTTAGTGAGTGGTTATTTTGAGGATAGTTACGGTGAAGATTATTTGTTGAAGTTTAGCGAACATCCTTCGGGAGATATGCAGGTTTTTGCTACTAATTTTTTGTCAGATTATGCGGCGGATAATGTGGAAAGATTGCGAGATTTACAATCTTATTTTATTAGTGTTTTGTGTCAGGTAAATAAGGGT
>NZ_LGSU01000558.1 GCF_002260545.1 Hydrocoleum sp. CS-953
TAGTAGGGGTTAACGGCCGTTAACCCCTACAATTGATGTATTATTTCACATTTTGGGTAAGTCCTGATTACATATATTGTAGGTATTTAACATACCCTTTAGTTAAATAATCTCTTACTTAATACTAACTTAACAAAAGACTATAAGTGCCTAGCATAAATCAACAGATTTTATTAATTCTGCTAAAAAAGATTGACCAGCTTTTTCCAAATCAGAGTCAAGAGCAAATGTCAAACTACGCAATCTTACTTCACTATCACCAACAAATCCATTGATAGGATTAGTTAATTTTTGAGGATAAATCAAAACAGCTTCCTGACATTTTGTATAAGTTGCATAAGCCACTACTTGATGAATATCATTTGGCGAGGATTTGGTATTTACCTTGTATTTAGTATCAAGGATATAAACAACCTTACGAGTTTTTACTTCATAAATAACTAGATCAATTCGACCATAAATTTTATTATCAATAATATCTACTTTTTCTTGCTCTCGAACTCTTAAATTTGAGGGTAGATGAACTTTTAACCATTCAGCTACAAATTTTTCATAAAGTTTAGCCATATCTATTAAAAAAGGTAACATTGAGTAATTACCCTGTTGATGACTAGCTCCAATATTATCTAAAAAAAATCGACATAAAGAGTGTAAAACTTGATAATCTTCATTCAAACGATGATACTTTCTGTTTACACAATCACTAGATTTAAAAGGTTGTAAATTGACCAAACCTTGCAAAAGATGAAAAGCTTTTGCCACTTTTGGAGCGACATTTTCAGAACAGAAACCACTACGACCAATAATAAATAAAGTCCAAGCCAAAATTTGATTATCAGGAATATTAGCAGTGTGTTCTTGATAATCACATTTCAACCTAACATCCCAGGGTTTTTGCATAACTTGTTGCATATTTAACCGCCCCCGAATGTAAGTTAAATTTTCTGTTTTTGGCAGGTAAGCGCGATAAAAACCTTTTCGACCCCGGTCTAATATTTTTTCAGCCAGAATATTACCTAAACAGTTGTAAAATTCTTGTAGAGAATTACAGTTAACTAAACCATCTAATAAACGAAAACTTGTAAGATTGTAGGCATATTCCAACATTCCAAATAGGTTATGAAGTGGTACTTTTGGTTTGAGAATGACGTGAAATTCTGGAGTTATAGGAATATAACCAACCCATCCTTGAGAAGTAAATTCCAATTTGTGGTTGGTTTTGGGAGAGGGAAACTCTACTTGAATTTTTTTACCTTTTTTGCCGTATTCTTGCCATAATTTTTCTGCAATATCATAGTAAATTTTATCTGGTGGAAACTGGCGAGGTTGATATTCAGTAAGTTCGATTATTTGGGGAGATTTCATATTGTAAAAAGGTAGGCATAACAGATTTTTTTACAGGAAGAGATGTTTGGAGAAGTGTCTATCTAATTTAGGACTTACGCAAAGAAACCGGGTTTTTAGGATAATCGTTGTTTTTAACAATAAACATTGGCGAAAAACCCGGTTTCTAAGATTGTCTGTGTAACTCTTGTAATTTTTTGATAAAGAAACCGGGTTTTTAGGATAATCATTGTTTTTAACAATAAGCATTGGCGAAAAACCCGGTTTCTAAGGTTGTCTGCGTAAGTCATGTAATTTTTTTATTCTGATATCAAATCTTTAATTTTATCCCACCGAAACTCATCGACTTTTTCTGGTTGAGCAAAGAAATATTCCTCTAAATATGGTTCAATTTCCATTTGCCAAATATCTTGTATTTCCTCTTCAATATATTCTCTAAGAAAGAAGGAAACGCCAACTTGATAGTTGGGGTCATTTATTTCTTGGTTGACTGCTTCTAAAAGTTTAATTAACCCTTCCACTAAAAAATCTGTGTCTATTTCCTGGTGATATTGGCGCAATATTTCGTAGTTAGGAGAAAGAGTAATGAAAGCAAACCGACGACGGAGTGCATGATCTACTAAAGCAATAGAGCGATCGGCAGTATTCATCGTACCAATAATGCGAACATTTTCCGGGATACTAAATAATTCTCCACTACCAGCAAGGGGAATTTTTGCATCGCGGTATTCCAGAAGATACATAAGTTCACCGAAAACTTGGGAAAGGTTAGCGCGGTTAATTTCATCAATAATGAGTACGCAGGTATCTTGACAGAGTGCTGCTTTTTGACAAAATTTCAGGAAGCGACCCGGAACAACAGGGTAGGTGAGTTTTCCATCTTCGCTTTGCGGTCGAATACCTTGAATAAAGTCTTCGTAGGTGTAAGCAGGATGAAATTGAATGAGTTCCCAGAAACCGTCACCTCCACTAGTTAAATGTTCAGCGAGTTTTTGAGCGAGGAAAGTTTTGCCGATACCAGGTGGACCTTGGAAAATGGCTTGTTTTTTGCGGTTGATAGCGCGTATCCATTGGGTAAGTTGTGTTTCTGGGAAGTTGGTTTCTTGGGAGCATTGAGTTAGAGTGTATTCTCCTTTTAAATTAGACCTCTCCAAAAATACTGATTTTGGAATAGCAGGATCGGGGTTTAAGAACTTTTTATGGAGATGTTTATTGCTTGAAGTGGAATTTATTTTTTCATCTTGATTAGTTTCATAAATATTGTCTGTACTGTTGATATTTTCACTAGGAAAATTGTATTTTTTCACAGCTACTAACCAATGACAAAACATATCAAACAAATCATCATCTCGCATTGCAGGTATATTTTGTTTCTGCATTTCTTCAGCTAACTCTAAAATTAGATTATGACCAGTGAGATTAATATATGGGTATTCAGTTAGCTTTTCAGTATATTTTGTGTTACTTAAATAATTAATTACTTTTCTCGATCTATCATTAATTAAAAGAAAATTATCTGGTTTTAGTGCATTCAGAATAGGTGTCATTTTTTCTACTTGAAATTCTCCAGAATNAAAATTATAAATTTCTCTAGCAATAACAGACCAATATTCTTGCTTTTCCCAACCTTGATTTTTCCAGAATTGAAACCATTCAGTTAAATCAATATTGTTTGATTCAGTAATGTGAATCCATGCACCCCTTTGTCGATTTCTGGTAGTATCAGTATGAGGTAAAAGTTTGAATCTAACGGATTCAGTTATGTCTTCCCCTACCTTAACAGCAGCAGTTATTTCTTCAAAATTACGGCGACCTTGTTGACGTTGTTTTTCATAAGAAGCTCTATGATTTAATCCTTCTGAGCTATAGGGATATGAGTCAGCAAATTCCTCGAAAAGTTCAACAAATAAAGTTAGTTGTTTAATTGTCATATACAGTTATTTTTATTTTTAACTATTCAAAATCATAATCTACCAATCTCTTAATAATTTCCCATTCATCGGATTTTAAATAACGATAACTTTGGGGAGGTCTAAAATTATTCAATTCTTCTCTTAATTGTTCTAATTCGACTGTTTTTTTAAAGGTCTTACTTTTTTGGAAAAATATTCCTATGCCAAACTTTACTCCTGAATAATAATCGTAAAATTCTTCAGAGGTAATTCCTGCTTTGTCCTCTACTTCTTCCCAAAGGTAAGAAACTTCTTTTTTAATAATGTTTTTGATTTTAAAGTAACCAACAACAGCTTTTTTAGGAGATGAAACATAAACTATAACTAAATCATCTTTATCT
>NZ_LGSU01000559.1 GCF_002260545.1 Hydrocoleum sp. CS-953
ATTAAGAATTAAGAATTAAGAATTAAGAATTAAGAATTAAGAATTAAGAATTAAGAATTAAGAATTAAGAATTAAGAATTAAGAATTGCCTCTCCTTGAAAAGAAGAGGATTGACAAACAGGAAAATTTTTATTTATTATCCTCTTAAAAGGGGAGGCTTTAAACCAGAATATTTCGGTAAAATTCACTTTCCTCAATCATTTTTCGTATCTTTTTCGTAGGAATAAATTTCCTGTTCCCTGTTCCCTGTTCCCTTTTCCCTACTAAGCGCAAAAAGTCTATATCTTTTTCACGAGATGTCTAATATGTAAGAATTCAGCAGTCAACTAGCCTCCTGCGTAAGAACTACGTTAATAGCTCTCAGCTTTTAGTTATTAATTCCTAGGAAAGGAGGAAGTAGTCTTTTCACCAGAATTAAAAGTTATGGATTAAATTGGTCAATTAGCTAACTTTAATAACTTATTATATTCATGCATCTGAATGCTGAATGGGAACTAGCTGAATGCTTACCATAATATTGATGTTTTGAGGGAGTAGAAAAAATGAGGAACAAGCCAAAAATATTTACCTTATCAGTTGTACTTCATAACTTGGGAAACTGCTGTAAATTTTGATAAATTTTTCTTCTTACTTCATTCATAAGCATTCAGCTATCAGATATGAAAGGAGAATCAAAAGTTATGCTAATGAAATTAGTCATCAGCTAACTTTATAACTTTAGTAGTTATTACTTTCAAAAGCTGAATGTGAAAGTATTTACTAGGAAAAGCTGAATGCTTACCTTCATTCTTTCTGTAATAACAAATGTGGCAGATAAAAAAATATAGTTGGCATTTTTCCTTATCTCTATTTATCTTTATAATTCTCGGCTCATTTCTTGCCAGAGGATACACTTTTCCAGTGGGAAATCATTACACTCACGTTCCTCAAATTAAATCAATGTTGAATCCTGAACTCTATAAAAATGATTACTATGTTCAGGAAATGTTGAATTTTACTCCCAGATATTACTATCAATATTTNGTGGGAAATCATTACACTCACGTTCCTCAAATTAAATCAATGTTGAATCCTGAACTCTATAAAAATGATTACTATGTTCAGGAAATGTTGAATTTTACTCCCAGATATTACTATCAATATTTGATTTATTTTTTCAGCAAATTTACTGGTAGTATTTCCCTGAGTTATCTAATTTTTGATCTAACTTCGTTTATTAGTTTGATTTGGGGTTTATCTGCCATAAGTAAAATTTTTACTCCTTCCAAATTATCAGCAGCAGTTTTAATTTTTCTGAGTTTAATATCCTACACTTTAATTGGATATTTAAAACTTTTTCCTAATACTCCTATACCCGCCACATTTGCTATGAGTTTGACGGTTTGGGGAATTTATTTCTGTTTTCGGCAAAGATGGATAATTGGTTATTTATTTTTTGGTATTGCTTCAATTTTACAATTTTTGGTTGGTGTTTTGCCGGGAATTATGATAATTCCTATTATGTTAATTGAGGCAATAAAAAATCAGAATCTAAAACAAGTAAACTCTTTTGGGGAAGTCAATGTATTCGGGGAAGTAAAAAGTCAAAAGCGAGTGTGTAATTCTGAGGTTTCCGTTTCCTCCGGAAATACTTCGGGAAAAGAATGTAAGACGCACTCAAGACAGTCAAAATTTAAAACTATTACTAATTTGATGAATTTCTTGCTTCGGTATGAATTTATTTTTTTAGTGATTGTACCGTTAATTATTTTCTTTGGTTTAGCTTGTTTAGTTTATCTGCCAATGGTATTAACTGGAACGACTAGCACTAATAAATTAACTAATGAAGAATTTGTTTTTATTTACGGTTTTGTCAGGAATCCTCATCATATTATTCCTGCTTATTGGAATTGGAACATTAGGTTAGATTTTATCTGTTTTATTCTGGGTGGTTGTTTGTGTATTCACAAAATTGATATTACTAAATCTGCAGATTTTTCTCAGCAGTCGGGAACAGATAAAAAGAACAATTTTTCCCACAGATACCTTTTTCAAGGTGGAGAAACAGGAAATATAAAAGAAAAAAAAGTTAGGGAAAAAGATTTAATTTTTACTGATGTGAGATGTATAGAGAAATGGAAGTTTTATCTGATTATTGCTGAGTCAATTTTGGCTTTGTTTTTGGGTTATATTTTTGTGGAAGTTTACCCCTTAGCTTTATTTGCTAAGTTACAGTTGGCAAGAACTGTTCCTTTTGCTCAGTTGATGATATTTATTGCTGTGAGTATTTTAGTTAATCAATTATATCAACAGGGAAATTTAGGGCTTGGTTTACTGTTGATAATTTCTCTAATTTTGCCTGTACCTTATCAGGGTATTTGCTTTTTTATCTTATCAGCAGGATTGTTTTTTCTGGAAAGATGGCGCTACAAGTTAATAGTTTTGTTGATTTTGTTCGGAGGATTCATATTTTACTTGTTACATCCACCCATAGATTTAATTATTAATCGTTTTTTGCCTGTACCTTATCAGGGTATTTGCTTTTTTATCTTATCAGTAGGATTGTTTTTTCTGGAGAGATGGAACTACAAATTCATAGTTTTGTTGATGTTGTTAGGAGGATTAATATTTTACTTACTGCATCCACCGATAGATTTAATTATTAATCGTTTTTTTGTTATTCCTGGTTTGTTTTTGGTTTTAGTTTTTCCTTTTATTTTAGATGAAGTTGATGTGACAATAGCTCAGAAAAATTTAATGACTTATAGTTTAGCGATCGCCACGAGTTTAGTATTTGTTTTAGGATTATTTGAGGCATTGCCAGGAAAAATTTTGGAGGTATTTGAACAACAGGTAAAATTTAATAGAGTTCCCCAAGATGAAGTTACGAAACTAGCTTTAAGATTTAGGGAGATTAGTGATAAGGATGATGTAATTTTAATCCCTCCGTTTGTGTCAAATTTTCAATTTTTTTCAGAGAGAGCGGTTATTGTTGATTTTAAACATTTTCCTCAAACAGATAGGGGAATTAGNTATTTGAACAACAGGTAAAATTTAATAGAGTTCCCCAAGATGAAGTTACGAAACTAGCTTTAAGATTTAGGGAGATTAGTGATAAGGATGATGTAATTTTAATCCCTCCGTTTGTGTCAAATTTTCAATTTTTTTCAGAGAGAGCGGTTATTGTTGATTTTAAACATTTTCCTCAAACAGATAGGGGAATTAGAGAGTGGAAAAATCGGATGGAAGATGTTTTTGGCGTTCCTTTGAATGATAAGTTAGCGGTGGGAGCGATGGAAATTTTGTTTCCCCAACAGACGGGAAAAGAATTAGTTAATGTGGCGAAAAAATATAGAGCTGAATATATTTTGACGAGAGTTGACTGGCATGGAGATATTGAGGGAAAAGTTATGGATAAAGAAGGGGAATGGGTGATTTTTCAAATAAATTCTGATTAGTAGGGATTTGATCGATCGATCATAATTATAATTATTGGTATAGTATAAGAATCCTAAATTATTTGTTGTGAAAAAGAACTGTAGGGGTTTGGTCTCCAAACCCAAGCTAAAACAGGATTTGCAAACTAAACCTCTAATATAAAATTACAACATAAGCGCGGATTACTATATATTTAGCTTTAATATTTAGAGATATTAGTGAAAAATTAGAGAGT
>NZ_LGSU01000056.1 GCF_002260545.1 Hydrocoleum sp. CS-953
TTACCGAAATAATTAATAATTAAGCAATTAAATAATTAGATAATTCACGCCTTGAAGCCTCCCCTTTCAAGGGGAAAAAAATAAATATGCATCCCCCTTTGTGTCAATCCTCTCCCTTTTAGGGAGAGGTAATTATCAATTATCAATTATCAATTATCCATTATCCATTATCCATTAATGAAAGCATATCTTAGTTTTAACTTCTAACTTTTCCCTTCTGTCTTTTGTCTTATTTTTTTTGATTTTTGACTTGATTCTAGAATGAGTGGTCAGTCTAATGATTAGCACGATAGATTGGAGAGTAGAGTGAGTGGGTAAATTCAGATGACTTGTTTCGAGGACATTTATCAATTTTTCCAAAGTCCCCCTCCGGTCTATCTAAATAAAGAACTAGCGGTGTGCTATATCCTATCTGTATTATTGCAAAGAGACTCTTATGGAACTGAATTGATTGGACAATTAGAAAGGGACTATCCTATTTATCGACTTTCTGACACTGTGTTGTATAGCGCTCTGAAATTTCTGGAAGACCAAGGGACAATTATTGGCTATTGGAAAAAAGTGGAAGGAAGAGGACGTCCACGGAGAATGTATCAAATTATTCCCCAATGGCGACCTCAAGCTATAGATTTGGTCAGACTTTGGTATGAATATACTAATCATGCTCATATTCGGCCTCAAATTCAACCATCCAGCTCGTAAACAGATCGTATAAGATAGGTGGGAACAACTTTGCGGCTGTTTTTGGCCAAAGACTGAAAAATATAGTGTTTTTGTTGCCGATTTTTCTGTGACAATTTTTCAATTATAAAATCTAAATAGAAATATAGGGCCTAGCTGATGTTAGTCACAAAGCAGCTAGTCTTTTTTTATCTTGTAAACTATTGTTAAAGAGAAGACATCAAACAACTATTCAAATCTAAAATTGTATGAATAATACAGCTCTAATATCGTCATTTATTCTGACATTTTTATCTACCATTGGTCTAGTTTTTTTTATCAAGGCATCAGTCAAAGCTCGGACTAAAAATCTGAAACTGATAGCTGAACAAGAAGCTGACTCACTCTTAAAGCAGCTAAAAGAATATTTTAGCGATCGTGCTTACCGAATTGTTGATGCTAATGCAGCTGAGAATAAACTTACATTTGAAGGAATAGTTAGTCCTAGTTGGTTCTTGGCATTTTTCTTAACACTATTAGCAGCAGTAGGTGCTTTATGTTTTGGGTTGGCTGTATCAATGTTAGTTCCTGAATTTGGTCAATACTTTATATGGTTAGTTTTGGTATCCCCTTTAGCAGGTATTTTTTATTGGCAAAAGTCTAAACGTCCAGAAAAAGTAGCTCTGAAGTTGGAAGGAATATTGACTGAGGGTTCTCAAACTAAAAGTTTACTTTCCATAACAGCTCATAGGGATGAATTAGCAGCTTTACAAACAGCTCTAAACTTGAAAGCATACCAAGAATAAAACTAAAAATATAAAAAGTTAGGAGATTGATTAACTTTTGCCTATTTAGTTAGTAAGAAAAACTAACAAACATCAAGAGTTCACCTTTGTCTTAAAACTCCTGAGAAAGAGTGATTTTTAGAACAAACCACGACAGTAACCAAGCTATATTTTAATAAGTTGGTTCAGAGTGGTCAAGCAATTAATCCTATTTTTTTTCAGGTTTTGATAAGTAAAGGGAAAAATTAAAGGGTTTGTGAAAAATTTTCACAGAAAATGGGGGATAACCCAAGCACTT
>NZ_LGSU01000560.1 GCF_002260545.1 Hydrocoleum sp. CS-953
AAGCTAGAGTATAGCAGATAAATTAATTAAATATTTTTTAGGGAAGGTGGTATGACACCTACAAAGCTGTCAGATTCAGAAAAATTAGAAATTGTTGAACTGTATCAAAGTACAGAAGAAAATACTATTACTCTAGCAGATCGCTATAGAGTTAGTAGTTCTACAATTAGACGGTTATTACAAAGTAGCATACCAGAAGATGAATATAAAAACCTAGTTCAACAGAAGCAAAAGCGTCCATCTCGTTCCCAAAAAAATATAGATATAGATGTAGATTATGATACTAACGACTTGGATGAATCAGCAGCTAGGGAAAGTTTAGATCGAGAAGAATCGGACTATAGCCAATATGAATCAGATGGAGTATCAAAAAGACGACGCCGACGTTCTTCTTCATCTAATGATGATGAGACTGAGCAACTGACAGAATTCCCTAAATTATCTTTGGCTGCTCAAGATAATCAGAAATCAAATGATACATCAAATGATACATTTGAGGGTAATCATCCTCCTACCGAAGAAATAGAAGAGATTTTAGCAGCAGATTTACGAGAGCAACCCCAAAATTTAGATGACTTTGAGAATGATGATTTAGAAGATTTTGATGAGGAGTTTGATGTAGAAGATAAGTTTGATGTAGAAGAAGATGTAGACAGCTCCGATCATCTATTTCCCAATTCTAACCACTCTGAAGTTAAAATTTATACCCTCAGTGAGTCCGTCTTGCCAAAAATTTGTTACTTAGTAGTAGATAAATTTACAGAGTTAGTTACTAAACCTTTGATAGCTTTTGGGGAATTAGGACAAATACCTGTGGAAGAGTCTCAGGAGAAAACTTTACCAGTTTTTGATAATCACCGAGTAGCTCATAGATTTTCTGCTCATAATCAAAGGGTTCTGAAAGTTCCTGATGGTAGAATGTTGCAAAAAACTACAGTCTATTTGCAAGCTAAAGGAATTACTCGACTCCTGATTGATGGTCAAGTGTATAAGTTATAATGACAACCTANACCTTTGATAGCTTTTGGGGAATTAGGACAAATACCTGTGGAAGAGTCTCAGGAGAAAACTTTACCAGTTTTTGATAATCACCGAGTAGCTCATAGATTTTCTGCTCATAATCAAAGGGTTCTGAAAGTTCCTGATGGTAGAATGTTGCAAAAAACTACAGTCTATTTGCAAGCTAAAGGAATTACTCGACTCCTGATTGATGGTCAAGTGTATAAGTTATAATGACAACCTATCAAATATCAGTTATCAGTTATCAGTTCCTCTAGCTAAAGTCAAAGACTTGAGACCTGATTTTTTGGTAAAGATTAAAATCAGGGGTAATTTATAGTTCCTCCTAAAATCAAAAATCTTCTTGATGTTCTTTCATCTTTCCAAGATTAAAAAGTGGTGGCAAAAGAATCGAACTAATTATAACTCCGATACTTACACTAAAAGACAAGATAATTCCTACAGGAATCTGGATAGACTGGAAACCAATAAACTTTAAAGATATTGGGGTGGCATTCTGAACTGAGAGGATTGCCATCCCAGTTATCCACAATGCTAGAATTATACTACTTATAATTGGTGGGATAAATTTTTGCATAGAGTATTTCATCATACAATATAAACAATTATAATCTTACCATGAATAATCAAAAAAATAAAACCTGTCTCACCTCAAGAATATATATAAATTATCACTCAGCTATCAGTTAGAGTGCTTTTCTGTTTCTCTCATTGTGCATTGCTTTCTAGAATTGTTATTGCAACTCATCCTTATAAAAAATATTGTATATATAGCTAAGTAAAGAATTGGCTAGGACATAGACTGATGATGAATCTAGAAAGCGGAAATGTTTTTCTAACTATTCCCTATTCCCTATTCCCTATTCCCTGCTATACNCAAGGTCAAGAGTTTTCGGAATAATTTTTCACTCAGCTATCAGTTAGAGTGCTTTTCTGTTTCTCTCATTGTGCATTGCTTTCTAGAATTGTTATTGCAACTCATCCTTATAAAAAATATTGTATATATAGCTAAGTAAAGAATTGGCTAGGACATAGACTGATGATGAATCTAGAAAGCGGAAATGTTTTTCTAACTATTCCCTATTCCCTATTCCCTATTCCCTGCTATAAAATAAATCAATTAATCTCAAATTTTAAATTTATAAATGCTAGTTCCTTTAACTCGTAAAACATTTGAACAATTAATTCCAATTGTAGCTACAGGCGATCAATATCAATATTATTGGGGCAGGTTATCTGATATTTTGAAACGAGCTTTAATTTCTGCTATCTCAGTTTTGACGATAGTTTTAATTAATGTATTTGTTCATGATGATGGCGATCCTTTATTTTTATTAGTTGGTATTACAGCAGGTCTTTATTGGTTGTGGGGACCTATTTTATTAGCTAGTTTTCGCAATACCGAATTTAGACGCTATCCATATAGTGGTCTATGGCAAGGAAAAGTTATTGATGTATATCTTACAGAAGAAGTAGTTGGTCAAGAAGAAAAAGTTAATAAAAAAGGGGAATTAATAATAGTAGAAAATTTAGAGCAACGAATAAATTTAGAATTGGGGGATAAAACAGGATTTACAGTTGAAATGCAAGCTCCTCTACGTCGTTATCATCAAGGTATTTCTAGAGGTCAGGTAGCTGTAATGTTAGTAATGTCTTATCAACAAGATTTAGAGACAATTGCTAAATATTCAGATGTTTATCTTCCTACTGTAAATTTATGGGTTAGTGATTATCCATATCTCAGAAGAGATGAGTTTATTGAGGTAATTAATCAGGTACGTTCATCTCGCAGGAAAAATCAACAACGCCAACCAAGTAATATAGAATTTTAGTAAGCATTCAGCAGTCAGTTATTAGTTATCAGCTAGCCTCCTGCGGACGAACTAAGTTTTTTCGTATAGGGAATGCTCCGCAAACATGTCGCGCAGCGTTTTCCTGACGGAATGCTCCGCAAACATGTCGGCGATAGCCGAAAACAGCTATATTACCTTTAATATAGAATCCGGTTGAACAGTTGTCATTGCGACGAAACGGAAGCAATCTCTTAAACCTCTGAGATTGCTATCCGTTCCGGAATGCTCCGCAAACCTTCCACTCCCTTCCAGTCGCTGCGGACGCAAGCTATAGTAATTATCCGGATTCTATATAAAGAAGGAAAAAACAATTGAGATATTTCTAAGAATGAGCATGAAAATGTGGTAGAAGTTAAACGAATACTTGCTTCATTCATTTTTAAAGTGAATTGGTATAAGTATTTAGCTTTAAGCTTTTGAATATTAAAGCAATTACTAAGATTAGCTGATTATCTTTATTGTTTCCTACGGAATGCTGCTTCAATAATGGATAATGGATAATTGATAATTGATAATTACCTCTCCCTAAAAGGAAGAGTATTGAATAAAAGGAAAAATTTTTTTTGTTTCTCCTTGTTCATGAGAGGCTTTATACCTTTACTTTTCAGTAAGCATAACTTAATAATTCTCCTTAGAGACTAATTTTTCATCAACGTGATAATGAATTAACAGCTATGAGTTTTTAACTTAGTTTCTTAGCAGGAGGCTAGCTAATAGTTGATGGCTAAATACTTACCAAGCAGCACTAAGCTGTGGATTAAATACTTAATAATTAATAAT
>NZ_LGSU01000561.1 GCF_002260545.1 Hydrocoleum sp. CS-953
AGAAAACTCTAACGACGAGGAAGCAATAATACATTGAGACTTATTCTTTTCTTGGTGCAAATATTCCACCCATTGAGTCAGCACATCATTTTCAGCATTAGGAAAATCAAGAAGAATTACCTGTTGACGCACCTGGGAACTCCATAATTTTCTCTGCAACCAAAAACAACTAATACGCACCCCATCCCCCAAAACCAGATAATGTTCCTGCTCATCATCATCATTAATAACAGTTTCAACCTCACCGCGGATGTAGAAAAAGGCTGTTTCCAACTCCAACTCGCCCTTTCCCAAGGGTGGTTGGGGAGGCTCAATTTCTAACTCCCCCCTTTCAAAGGGGGGCTGGGGGGGATTAATATTCAAACATTCCAATATTCCGCCTTTTACATCTTGCCAAGAGCGGTTTGTTTGCGGCCAATATCCCACAGTAAAATCACCCCGACTGTGCAAAACACCTGATAAAGAAACAGTCTCCTCACATTCTGCCAAACCATTAATAATTACAGCCTGTCGCCGACTATTTTCATAACTATTAATGGGCACAATTCCTATATAGCAATATCGAATGATTTGTGAGAAAAAACTGTAGAGGTTTGGTTGACAAATCCCTTGGCACTTGGGTTTGGAGACCAAACCCCTACAATAAAATCTTACAACCTATTTAGGATTGCTATACAATATATACGATGACAATCATAAAAATTATTCAAATTGAGGATAATTATAATTAACCATATTAAAACTTTGTAGGGTGCGTTAGTGGAACGAAGTGGAGCGTAACGCACCATTTTCATGTTGCTGGTGCGTTACGCTATCGCTTTTTCCTGACGGAATGCTCCGCAAACATGTCGCGTAGCGAAACAGCACCCTACTGGACTCTACTCAAATCAAATATTTGAACACCATTTTTGATGTTACTGTAGGGACGTTTCGCTATGCGACATGAAACGCATTTTTGTTATCCAACGTCCCTACTTTGCGATCTACTTAAATAAAATGTTTTAGCTGAAATAATATTACAAAGGAATTAATTCAGAAAAATTAACTAATAATTGTTCATTATCCAATTCATCCCCTAAACGTGCTGGAGAAAAATGTATTTGAATACCCCGCAACTTTTCTTGATAATGTAAATTAATCAAAGCTTTTAATGCTTCAGTCATCGCCCCCATACTCGCCAAGTCAGTTTCAATGTCTGGCACTTCTCCCTCAAAAGCAACTGTTATCATTACCACTAAATTACCAGTGGGAGGCAAAGTTAACGGTTCGTTATCTTCCCCATAGTCATCATTTTCCCCAGAACTTAGGTAGCGTTGAGCAGAGTCTGTAAACAATTCATCAAAAAAGTCTCCCGCTTCTCCCTCATTCCAAATAACATCTCCCTCATTTGCAGCAGATTGCCAATAGATATTATATTGTAGGAGACTTTGACAGACTTCAACCAGTCTTTCCCCCACTACTTCCAAGTCACCTTCTGATGCAACCGCTTCCCTAACAGCTCTATTCAAAACACCCAATAAAGGCGTTACCTCCGAACCCGCTAAGTGAATAAATAAACGAGACACAACAAATCTCGTTTTGCCTGTAAATTTATTTAAACTATCTTGCCAACCCATAATTTTACCTGCCAATTAATTAAGTCAAAAATCAAAAGTCAAAAGTAAGAAATTCAGGACTTACGCAGGCGGACCGAGAAACCGGGTTTTTTCGTCAATATTTATTGTTAAAAACAACGATTTATCCTAAAAACCCGGTTTCTTTGCGTAAGTCCTCAAATTGATTATTTCTACACGGTAATTTATTTGACTTTCAGTTTTATATCATCAGGACTTACGCAAAAAATGAAATTATACACCATCTGTAGGGGCGAATGGCCATTAGCCCCTACTAGATATAGTGCTTCTGCGTAAGTCCTGATCATGTGTCTTGCCGCGCTAAAGCGCAACTACGAGCTAATAATTTTTACTTCTAAATTCTAAATTATAAATTTAAGAACGTTTCCTCATAGATTCTGCACGTCTTTTCGCAGTATCATTTTTTGAGTCATATTTCAGTGCTGACTCATAAGCTTCTAATGCTTGGGCAGTTAATTTTTTCTTCTCATAAGCATGACCCAAATTATTGTAAGCTGTTACATAATTAGGAGCTATTTTTAATGCTTCTTTATACTGCCTAATTGAAATATCATATTGCTCTTGAGAGAAGTAAGCAAAACCAAGAGCATTATAAACTTTCGGAAAATCTTCTACATTCTCTTCGTCTTTTAATCTCAGAGCTTTTTGAAATAATTCAATTGCCTGAACATACAATTTTTTTTCTAAATATATACTAGCAAGCTGATAATATTCATCTACTGTTCCCTGTTCTTTTGTCAGTTTATTTTTCAAGTTAGAAAGCTGACCTTCTGTTTTCCTCGTCTTCGTAATCTGACGAATAATAAATATAGCTGTTATTGACAATAATATTAGCAGTATTAATAAGTATAAAACTGGTAGAGTGCTATCCATAATCTTTACCCAGGATTAATTTTTATTGTAGGTCGTGGTGCATTTTCATTAATTAATACTGATATTGATAATGAATAATGAAAATATCTCTAATTATCAATTACAACGGATTCCAACAGGCAATATGTCTGTGCGACAAAGGTTTTTATTTTGTTGTACCTTACATACCTGGAATTTGCTGTATCTATATAATCACCTTTGGGGATTAATTATTAATTATCAATTATCCATTATCAATTATCAATTATCCATTATCCATTATCCATTAGCTTTACCTGCCAACTCCACAACTTTTGCAAAAGTTTCAGGATCTAAAACTGCTAATTGTGCTAACATTTTACGGTTAATTTCAATATTGGCTTTTTTCATATTGCCAATTAATTGACTATAGCTTGTACCTTGTTGACGAGCTGCTGCATNTTTACCTGCCAACTCCACAACTTTTGCAAAAGTTTCAGGATCTAAAACTGCTAATTGTGCTAACATTTTACGGTTAATTTCAATATTGGCTTTTTTCATATTGCCAATTAATTGACTATAGCTTGTACCTTGTTGACGAGCTGCTGCATTGATCCGGGCAATCCATAAACGGCGAAAGTCCCGTTTCCGTTTCCGGCGATCGCGATAAGCATTGCGTAACGCCTGCATTACTCGTTGGTTAGCAACTTTAAATAGTCTGGACTGTGCCCCTCTAAATCCTTTAGCTAGCTTCAGAATTTTGTTACGGCGTTTTCGGGCAACATTACCTCTTTTAACTCTCGGCATAATTTTTCTCCTAACCTAAAATTTTATACTTTATAAATAAGGAAGCATTAGACGTACATTTTCTTCATTAGTCTCATGGACAAGAGCCATTTTCGACATATCGTTCTTGCGAGTAGAGCTTTTATGCTCCAAAAGATGACTCTTGAAGGCTTTACGACGTTTGATTTTGCCACTGCCTGTGGCTTTAAATCGTCTTGCTGCTGATTTGCGAGTTTTTAGTTTTGGCATGGACTTACGCTAATTTTACACACAAGCTTTTATAATACCATAAATTTTGTTAAAATCAAATACCCCAATTTAGAATTTAGAATTCAGAAGTTAAATTATTGTTCTGGCTATATTTGAGATTTAGAATTGAGAATTTAGAACTCAGAAGTTAAATTA
>NZ_LGSU01000562.1 GCF_002260545.1 Hydrocoleum sp. CS-953
AAATTATAGGATACTCTACTATGTTGGTATTTGCCAATTTATTATGATAGTCCAGCAACAGATAATATTTCCCCCTGCTAGTTTTTTGAGCCTACCAAGTATGGATGAAAAAGGACTGTCATACATATAAAGTGACTTCTACTCCTAGATAGTTGGCATGAGGCTAAAAATGCGATTTCTGATACCAGATCTATCTTTTCTTTACAAACTTAATCTACTCAATTGGTGATCTAAAATTTGTCACGAAATTTTCCTAACTAGAAATTTAAGATTTATTTATGGATGGAATATGCACCCTTGCTAATGATAATGTCTTTGATCAACTTGTAGCTCTACTAAATAGTATACAAGTTAATCACAGCAACGAAATACCAGTTTGTATTTATCCTTATAACAACAACATAGAAAGAATTACTGCTGAGATTTCTACACGACCTAACGTCCAAATCTACAACGATTGGGAATCAATAGAAAAATGGGATCAATTTTATCGTGATGTCTGGGATGCTCACCCCAATGCTCATCAAAGGAGGTTAGAGAAGGGATTTGTCCCCTATTATAGATTTGGACATCATCGTCCGTTCTGTGCTTTTGATGGTCCTTTCGATCGCTTTCTATATATAGATGCAGATGCTTTACTCATGGAACCTGTGGATCGGGTTTTTGATCGACTCAATCAAAGTGACTGGGTAGTATATGATTTTCAGCATAAAGACCCTGGTCATGTCTATGATATTTCATCTCCTAGGTTAGAAGAATTGTTTCCTGAAGAATATATCAAGTCCAGGATTTTTTGTTCTGGTTTCTATGCCTCTAAAAAAGGTATATTTCAGCAAGAAAATATAGATTGGTTTCTGGAAAAGTTACGAGAAGGAGAATCAGAAATACTTTATATATGGGCATCAGATCAACCAATCCTCAACTACATGGTAATGCGGTTAAATTTGAAAGTAGATAATTTGGCTATTAGTCTCTCTCAAAATGAAAGAACAGGTAACAGCGTGACCTCGAAACATTTTACAGAGCAAGACCATATTGTTTACGATCATGGTAAGCGGTTAACATATCTCCACTATATTGGAGTTTCATCAAAAGCATTTACTAAAATTTGTGCCGGAGAAAATATAGATATTCCTTATCGAGATATATTTTTACACTATCGCTATCTACATGAACCGGAGAAAAAACCTAAGTTTATAGGGAAGCCAAAACCTTATAATCCTCCACCAAGTTTAATTGATCAAATCTTCAATAAAATTGGATTATCAAGTTGAAAATACATTAGTATGAAAAATTTTAGTCAAAAAAATACAGATGTAGTTAGCACATTATGACTGTGGAAGGGACAGCTAGGTTATGGTATTGATGATAGATATATTTAGAACTATTGGGGATATGAATTTGTCACAAAATTTTCCTAACTAGAAATTTAAGGTTTATTTATGGATGGAATTTACACCCTCGCTAATGATGTTGTTTACGATCAACTCATTGCCCTACTAAATAGTATAGAGGTTAATCTTAGTCCTGACTTTCCAGTTTGTGTCATCCCTTATGATGATCGCCAGGAAAAGACTATACCAGAAATTCAAGGCCGAAAAAATGTACAATTGTTAGATAATAGGGAAATATTAAATCGGTGGGAAGATTTCTCGACAAAAATTTGGGAAGGTCATCCAAATGCTTTTGCACGTTGGCAAGAAAAAGGAGTCTCTGGAGTTAATCGTATGGGAATGCACCGGAGATTTTGTTCTTTTGATTCGGAAAGTCCGTTTGAAAGATTTATTTTTTTGGATGCTGATATATTGGTTCTCAATTCCTTAGATTATCTCTTTGAAAAACTAGATCCAAATGATGTAGTTGTATATGATTTTCAGTATAAAGACCCTACCCATGTTTACGATGTTAACTCACCTAAATTACTAGAAATTTTTAGTAAAGAAAGGATAGATTCGGAAATATTTTGTGCTGGTTTGTACGCATCAAAAAAGGGTTTATTTCCAGAAGAAAAGCGGAATTGGTTATTAGAGCAACTCAACTCTGGAGATTCAGAACTTTTATATATTAACGGTCCTGACCAGTCAATTATTAATTATATGATCATGCGTTCTCAAATGCAGCTCTATAATTTTTCTCTGCATTTACCTCCAGAAGAAAAAACTGGTTGTTCCGTAACTTCTCCTCATTTTGAATATCGGGATAATTTACTTTATGATAAGGGTGTAAGATTAACTTATTTACATTACATTGGAGTTCCATCTAAAGCATTTACTAGAGTTTGTGCAGGGGAAAATTTAGACTTTCCTTATCGAGATATATTTTTACACTATCGCTATCTACATGAACCGGAGAAAAAACCTAGGTTTATAGGGAAACCAAAACCTTATAATCCTCCACCAAGTTTAATNGGATAATTTACTTTATGATAAGGGTGTAAGATTAACTTATTTACATTACATTGGAGTTCCATCTAAAGCATTTACTAGAGTTTGTGCAGGGGAAAATTTAGACTTTCCTTATCGAGATATATTTTTACACTATCGCTATCTACATGAACCGGAGAAAAAACCTAGGTTTATAGGGAAACCAAAACCTTATAATCCTCCACCAAGTTTAATTGATAAAATCTTCAAGAAAATAGGATTATCAAGTTGAGGGTAAATTACAATGAAAGGAATTTATATTGTTGCTAATGATAAGGTACTTGATAACACAATTGCTCTGCTAAAAAGTATCAGATTATATGATTCTGATACTCCAATTATGATGATTCCTTTTGATGAAAATTATCAGCAGGTAGCAGAAATTGTTACGAGTAAATATGGAGTAGAAATTTATCCAGATTTGGAATTTGTAGATAATCTTTGCAACAAATTATATAACATTTTCGGTCAAGGCTTTTTTAACACTCCTAACAAACAAAAAAAACAAGCTTGTTGGTTCGGACCGTTCGATGAATTTCTCTATATTGATGTTGATATTGTTGTCTTTGAAAAAATCGCTGATAATCTCAAATATCTGGAAGATTACGATTTTCTGTGTTGCGACTATCAACATTTAGGTGGGATTAAAAATGTCTTTACATCCAAAGTTATAGAAAATAAAATCTTTACTGAAGAACAACTTCAAGATGTATTTAATAGTGGGTGGTGGGCATCAAAGAAAAACCTGTTTACAGAAAATGAATTGTATGAAACTTTTGCCGAATGTGCTGCCCATACCCAATATTTTGACTTTTCAGAAAAAACCACAGACCAGCCAATTTTTAACTATATAGTATTAAAACATATTTCTCGGCGATTGAATTTGGTCCGACGACCAGAAGGTAAAGGTCCCGGAAGTTGGGCAGGTAGTCCCCATTTTCAACGGGAAGGCGATCGCTTAATTGATACAAAAGTAGGTAAACCTGTGCAATATTTACATTGGGCAGGTTTTCGGATTGAACCAGGATGCCCTTATTGGGATATTTGGGAGGATTATAGATATCTGGGTGAAACAAAACCAACTTACTATCCTAAAAAGACTGAAAAGAAAAAAAGTTTAGGAGAAAAATTGATTGATAAAGTCAAAAATATAGCTAGTAGAATGCGAAAAATGTAAATTCATTGAATGATTGGCTCAGACAAAAAAAAGCAGGTTCAGAATTACTTCAAATA
>NZ_LGSU01000563.1 GCF_002260545.1 Hydrocoleum sp. CS-953
AATGTTATGAATTTAATGAAGCCAAATTTCAAGATAATAATAAAGAGTTAATCAAAACAGTTCAAACCAACATTTTATCCGATATAAACTCCTATTTAGATAATCCCGAATCTAGTCAAATCTTAGTTTATATTCAAGATATAAGAAAGCTACAAGAATTAATAGACAAAATTAGTAAGTATCGAAAATTTGAACAATATACAGACTATCTGGAAATACACGCTAATTTATCCGGTGAAAAAAAGAGCAAAATAGAAGAATGTAAACAAGACGTCAAAGTTGTATTTATGACATCTTCAGCAAGTCGAGGTTTATCCTTTCCTAAAGCAAAAATTATCTTAGTAGAAATCCCTAAATTCCAAATAGAAAGAAATTTAATGGAAGTCATACAAGTTATCTATAGATCCCGAGGAGAATATTGGGAAAATAACACAGCAAAAACTTTAGATGACCAACCAAAACAAATAACCTTTTATTTGAGCGATCGCGCCATTTATTACCCCCAAGAAGAAAATACATCTTCACAAGAATATGCTGAAGAAAAAAAATTATCTTTAGCAGAAAGTTTATTAAATCTCTGGGATATTTTATTAATTCTCAAATTGTCAATAATGACAAGAATAACTGGTGCAGGTAGTTTAGGAATGAAAAAATTTATGATGATTCCTATTGGTGGAAAATCTGTTTCGGCTGCTGGAAATACATTTAGTAGTCAAGTAACAAATATGATTAGAGAGTTAAAAAATGAACATCGTCGCCATCCTCAAAAACAAACTCTTAAAGATGTTTATACAAGTTTGACAAATATTTTTAGTAGTGCCGATTTTGTCTTACTTAAGGATGAGAATAAATCCCAAAAATCAGACTCCCAATATCGTTCCTATCTTTCACTGATGGAATCTTTTAACCAAAAATTTTCCCACTATTGTCAGCGACTCGATAAATTACTAAATTTTGGCAATATTGAAACAGGTTATCTCACTGGAAATTTATTAGTAGTTCCTATTTCCAAACATAAATTAGAAGAAACTTATTTGATGAAATTAGAATCTCAAATTAGACAATTTGCTAATCAAGATTTAGTTAATAAAATGAAGGAAATTAGCAGAAATGAAAAAAATTATCCACCTAATATTATCTCTGCAATGAAAGGTAGCGTCTTAGAATTTGTTGAATTGCTCAAGGGAGATATTAATAGAACTCAGTGGTTTGAACAAAATAGTCAAAACTTAGACCAATATTATGCTCTACCATTATTTGTATTTATGAGTCGAGAATTAATGAGTGAATATTTTAAGCAGGAACTAGAAGAAGAAGAAGAAAAAGAATTTAGAACCCTATTATCTAAATATGTTCACTACCTTTATCCTGCATATAACACCCTACCCATTGGTCGGAAATATCGGGAATTTCCCTTTATTGTTTTTCGTAGTTATAGCTTAGAGGAAATGCGAGAAAAAATTTATAGCGATCGCTATCTTTTAACTTCTAATGAGCTAAATATTCTCAACTTAATTCTTTGCCGAGATGAGAAAGACTAATTGATTTAGATGCAATAAGAAATTTCTTGGATCTGTCAGGAAAATTTTCTAAAACTTATTCCATTTTCCCCTTCCCTAATAACTTTGCCAAAAATTTTCCGATCATTCTTCTTACAATGATCATATTCCATACTTCTAAAGCAAGATTTGTCATAATTTTTTCTCTTTCTTCAATTGATTTAGAAGTCTAGTGTATTAAATAGTTTCAAATTTTTAACAGATCGATCTATCTGGCTATTCTTTCTACTAGGATAAAAAATTTGAGCTTAAATATTCAGCATAAATCCGAGGAGTCTTTTGACAACCCCAATAATTCAAAGTTATTCTAGATATTTTTTTAGCTGCCTAAAAAAAAATCGGCTAAGATTTTTTCTTTGATTTTCTCAAACATTTTTTCTGAGAAGACTTTTTGCTTTTTTCTTTCCTCTTTCTTTTAAACTTTTGCCTCTGCTGAGTTACTTCCGGAGGAGGACCGTAATCTCCTCTTGAAAAATAAATTCGTTCTACTTGATGTTGTGGCTCAACCTCAATCCAGAGACGGGCACCACCTGCTTGAGTTCTATTAGGTTGGTGTGGCTGATAAACAATTTGGCAAGGTCCGTTAATTTTTAGGGCGTGGCAATAATCTTTTTTATCTCCCACTTTTACGGCAACTGCTGGATAAGAAGTTCCGTTATCTCGGTTATAGTCGATAGTATTTCGCAAAACATGAACAAAAGTATTCCCTGTACGTTCAGCCTTGTTCCAAGTTCCTTGAGGGCCGTGACGACTAGGTATAATTTCTGGCACTCCTCGACTATTAAGAGGAATCATCCACAGTCTTTTAAGCTTGTAAGCTCCTACTACTCTATCTTGTTGGAGTAGTATTCGCAGTCTACCTGGTGATATATTGAGTAAAAATGCTGCTTCTGTTGTACGAACTTCTGTAGTCATAACTAGATCGTTATAGTATTGATATCTAATTTATATTTTATGGTATATCTTTGAATCTATTCAGATAAGTATACATGAAAATGGCTTATGGTTAAAGTAAAATCATAGCCCAAATCACCAACGCCAATTTTCTCTTGTAGGAGTAGGTTTAAAAATAATCTTTACATCTTCAACAAAAGAAAAAAAATCAAAACCTCCTCCCACAAAAAAAATAACTATCCTAAACTTTTGCCACTTCAGCAAACCTAATCTTCAAATAATCATCCTCCATTTTTGCCCCCGCAGGTTGCAACGCTGCTAAAGCTTGAGGCAAAACTAAATTCCGACGATGATTACCAATTCTAATATTCAACTCATCCCCAATTTTATTCAATTGAATTTTCTCTTTAGGAATTCCAGGCAAATATAATTCCAAATTATAATTACCCTTCTCTTGCACTACCTTAACAGTATTTTCCTTATAATAAACCTGACTAGGATCTTCATCGCCATAAAGAGTTTCTTTCAACCTTTCCAAAGCAGCCAAACCACACATTTCCTCAGAATAAAGAGGTACTTCCTTCACAGGCAAAGGTCTAAAATTATCGTGAATTTCTTGCCGATATTGCTGTTGATTTTCCTTCCACTTTTTAAAGAAAGGATCAGTTACAGAATCAGGAATAATCCGATTAGCTACTACTAAATCTGTAGAAACATTATACAAACTTAAATAAGCATGAGCGCGTAAAGATTCCTTAATTACCATCTTCTCCGGATTAGTAACTAACCGCACAGAAGTCTGAGTATTATCAGTTAAAACCTTTTCCAAAGCCTCAATTTGTTCATAAAATTCATAAGGAGCATCCATAACTTCCTTATCAGGCAAAGAAAAACCAGTAATAGGTTTAAAAATAGGTTCAAAAAGAGGTCTTAAAGCTACCGACATTCCCTGCAAAGGTTTATAAAACTTCCTCATATACCAACCCCCCACTTCCGGCAAACTCAAAAGTCGTAAAGCAGTACCAGTCGGAGCAGAATCAATAATTAAAACATCATATTCCCCCTCATCATAGTGCCGCTTCATCCGCACCAAACCAAAAATTTCATCCATTCCCGGCAAAATAGCCAACTCCTCAGCTTGCACGCCATCCAAACCTCGCGCCTGCAAAACCTGAGTAATATAACGCTTTACAGCTCCCCAGTT
>NZ_LGSU01000564.1 GCF_002260545.1 Hydrocoleum sp. CS-953
ATAATTTATAACAGACTATCTCATGGTTCTTTATGGCGTGTAAATTATTATAGCGCTACGCGAAGCGGGAATAGGGAATAGGTATGGAGGGAATAGTAGACTAATAAAGGGTTTTAGGATTTAGAAATGTCCTAACCTTAATGCGTAGCACTATAATTACAATAGGAGGATTCAAGGTGTAAATTGTTGAATAAATAATTAATTGACTATCAACTCCTAATTATTAACTATTAATAATTAATTATTCGGTAAGCTTAATTTAAGATAATTATAGCAATCCTAAATTGGTTACGGGTAATTAAAAAGTAAATAAAAAAATTGAAACTCTCATCTGTTCACTGTTCCCTAAAAAGCAGTAAGATTTTTACCACGAATATGCGGAGGATTGCTATATAAAGATTTATTAGCGTACCCTTTAGGCATTTGCCCTATTTTCAAGATTAGGATATATGAACAGTCAATATGTATTTATGTTTGTCGGATTTATCCTAGCATCATATTCGATTGTAGCTAACGATGCAATTCAAACTCTAGGGACTTTTTTAAGTTCTAATCAAGAGCGTCCTTGGTGGGTACTATGGCTGTTTGCTTCCTCAATTTTACTGGTAGTTTTTATCTATAGCTGGAGTACAAATTGTGGAGATGTAGCTTATGGTCGCCTAGACAAATTTCCTTTTCCTGAAAACTTTAGTTGGGTTTATATAGTTCCTCCTCTTGTACTTGTGTTTTTAACAAATTTAGGAATTCCTGTTANGTTCTAATCAAGAGCGTCCTTGGTGGGTACTATGGCTGTTTGCTTCCTCAATTTTACTGGTAGTTTTTATCTATAGCTGGAGTACAAATTGTGGAGATGTAGCTTATGGTCGCCTAGACAAATTTCCTTTTCCTGAAAACTTTAGTTGGGTTTATATAGTTCCTCCTCTTGTACTTGTGTTTTTAACAAATTTAGGAATTCCTGTTAGTACAACCTTTCTAATTCTGACAGTTTTTGCTCCTGAAAATATTACAGATATGCTGATAAAATCACTATCTGGATATGGAGTTGCTTTTGTCACAGCTATACTTGTTTATAAGTTTGCCACAAAATCTTTAGAAAATAAATTTATAAATACACCCTACAAAGAACCACCTATTCAATGGGTAACTTTGCAGTGGATGTCAACGGCATTTTTGTGGAGTCAATGGTTAATTCAAGACTTGGCAAATATTTTTGTATATCTGCCACGAAATCTTGATGCTTCAATGCTATTTTTTTCAATCTTTGTAATGTTAATTTTACACGCATTTATTTTCTACATAAATGGTGGTGAAATTCAACATATTGTCACCAGTAAAACTAATACTCAAGATATTCGTTCGGCAACAATTGTAGATTTTATTTACGGATTAATTTTGTTATTGTTTAAAGAATGGAGCAACATACCGATGAGTACAACTTGGGTATTTATCGGTCTTTTAGCTGGAAGAGAAGTAGCAATAACCCACAATTCCCAAAATCGTGAAATGAAAGAAACTGGTAAAATGATTTTCAGTGATGTTTTAAAAGCATTTGCAGGTTTAGTGGTGAGTGTTATTATTGCTTTTGGACTGCCGATACTAGACAAAATGATTAGCAAGTAATATGAGCAGGACTTATATCATGTCAGGTAGCATTGGTATTGTATAGAGAAGGTAAGTAAGAAGCAAGAAGGAAGAAGCAAGAAGGAGTAAAATAAGGAAAAATCTTGGATAAGGTAGATATTTCCCCAACTTTTACACGCTCCGATACCAACGGACATGATATTAAACAAAGGATACTGGTACATAGTAATGGGTACATATTCAGCAATTAACAATGAACAATTAATAATTAATAATTACCCCTTCTTGAAAGAAGGGGATTGGATCAAAGGAAATTTTTTTGATTTATCCCCTTGAAAGGGGAGGCTTTAAACCTTAATTGTTGAATGAATAATTAATTATTGACGCTTCAACTCTTAATTATTAATTATTAACTATTAATTATTAATTATTTGGTAATGGTATAGGAAGTGTGGTGAGTGTGGGAAAAAAATGTATATTCTCACGCCTTAGGGAGCAGGAGTACCACACAAAGATACCCCATATTTTTACATATTAATTATTGCTCTGCTGATTAAATTTCAAAGCATTGACAGATAAATATTTTAGCCTTTAATTGTCTTGAAAAAGTGCAAGCTTTTAGGTCTTTTAGGTTCAAAAAGTTAGCATTAAAGGCTCACTAGGAAAGAAAAATTAACAGACAATTCTTCCGACTACTTCCTCTATAGCTCCCATTTCTCCTAACTCCTGACTTCTGACTCCTACCCTTATCACTCATACTTATTCAGCAAACCCTAAATAGTTTAAATTATTTGAGATTACAAAAGATAGTTCCTAGGGTTAACTCTAGGAACTATTAACTTTTTTTTTGGACATTATGATTAAATGTCCATTTAGGGATAAAACTTGAAAATTATAAGTCCAGGGATTGTCAATAGAGTTATAGTAAACTGGCAGTTTATGCTTATTAAGTGTTCAGAATGCCCCAATAATTCAGAGTGGAGCATTAAAACTGATACCCTAAACTAAAAATGGCCGTGAGGAGTTTAATAGATGAATATATCCAAAGATAAAGATGCCTTAGATATACTAAAAGAAACTAGCCGGACTTTCTATATCCCTATTAGTCAACTACCATCTGGCCTAAAAGAGGCAGTAGCATCGGCTTATCTTTGTATGCGTGCCATTGATGAAATTGAGGATCATCCAGATCTAGATAACTTCACAAAAGCAAAATTTTTACGAAACATTAGTCTTGTTTTACAGGAAGCAGTTGACCACTCCAGTTTCCTTAACTTTTCAGACAAGTTAGACCTGAATATTAGTCACCTACCAGAAGTAACAAAAAGAGTAGGAGAATGGGCCAGACTCGCTTCAGATACCATAGCACCTAGGATTTGGGATGTAACTGCAGCAATGGCAGACCGGATGGCTTATTGGGCAGAAAATAACTGGACTATCCACACTGAATCAGATTTGAATCGTTACACTTTTAGTGTTGCAGGTGCAGTAGGTTTATTACTTTCCGATTTATGGAGTTGGTATGATAATACTAATACTAATCGTACTCAGGCAATTGGATTTGGTCGTGGTCTACAAGCAGTAAATATTCTCCGTAACCATTCAGAAGATTTAGATAGGGGGGTAGATTTTTTTCCTCATGGTTGGACTGCAAAAGATATGCAAGTTTATGCTCAACGTAATCTGTTATTAGCTGATTCTTATACTAATTCTCTTCCTTCTGGACCAGCACGAAATTTTTGTCAAATTCCTCTAACTCTTGCTCATGCGACTCTGGATATTCTGACAATGGGGCAAGAAAAGTTAACTCGTTCGGAAGTGATGGAATTAATTTCTCGTTGCAATAATTCTGCTTAATATTCTTTAGCTCAGAGAGTGAAAAGCACCTCCAAACTATTATGAGACTATTATGAAATAAGAGGGTTATATAGAATCCTGGTAATTAGTTATCGTATTCTTCAATAATTGATAATTGATAATGGATAATGGATAATTGATAATTACCTCTCCCTAAAACGGATTGGATTGAATAAAAGGAAAATAAATTCATTGTTTCTCTTGATCTAGTTGGCTTTAA
>NZ_LGSU01000565.1 GCF_002260545.1 Hydrocoleum sp. CS-953
GCTAAGAAAGAATTAGTTAGGACATAGACTAATGATAAATCTTAGACTAGGAAACGTTTTTCTAACTGTTCTCTGCTATATGAAAATTTGGTCTAACTTTTGTGTATATTATAATTCATTTTACTCTCAATTTGGAATCTAGGTTTGATAATTAGAATTAATTCATAGATCGAAAATATTATTAGTTAATCTGAATTTTTAGCAGAATTATGAAAATTATAAATCTGATTTTAACTCTTATACTTTCTTTTAGTGAAAGTGCCGTATATAATCAAAGTCAAAATTACAGCAATTCCCCCTTTTATGAGGTACATATATTTAGGGTTTTAGGGAACAGGGAACAGGGAACAGGGAACAGGGAACAAGTAATAGATATGGAAACAAAAAAAATATTCCCGATTGTCAATTGTACCTCATTCGTACGGAATTTGCTGTATCATATAAATCACAAAATTAACTATGATTATCAACACAAAAAATNATTACAGCAATTCCCCCTTTTATGAGGTACATATATTTAGGGTTTTAGGGAACAGGGAACAGGGAACAGGGAACAGGGAACAAGTAATAGATATGGAAACAAAAAAAATATTCCCGATTGTCAATTGTACCTCATTCGTACGGAATTTGCTGTATCATATAAATCACAAAATTAACTATGATTATCAACACAAAAAATCTTTAATTATCCTGACTCAAAATCAAGCAGAAATTGAAGAATTTAAACTAAGAGAAGAAATTCGCGATCGCGTCCGAGAAGAGGTAGATTATACTTTTCGTCATGCCACATCATTACTTAGTGTTTTTCTGATTGTCTTGACTTTTTTTCCTGCTTCGGCAGCAATTTGGATTTGGTTTCTTCAGGCAAAATTGGCTAACAAAATTGAGATTACAGAACAAGAAATTGATAGTTTTAAATATGACACAATATCTCAACTGAAAGAAATAGTTGGTGAGGCTCAAATTATCTTAGATGAACTGAAGGAACAAAGTCATAAAGCTGATGAAAAAATTGAACAACTGCAAAAGGATACTTTGATTCAATATTCTGCTGCCCAAGCTGATAATTCGGAGCCGTTAATGATGGCGAATGATTATGCAAAACAAGCCGATCAATTTTTCTTGGCAGGTCGGTTGAAAGAAGCTATTAATGCTTATAATCAAGCTTTAAAAATCTATCCAGAAATGGCAGATGTTTGGAATAATCGTGGTGTGGTTTTGACAAGATTAAAGATGTTTGATGAGGCAATTTCTTCTTATGATCGAGCTTTACAAATTCGGGCTGATTATGCAGATGCTTGGAATAATCGGGGTGTTTCTTTAATAGAATTGCAGCATTATCAAGAGGCGATTAATTCTTTTGAACAAGGGATAAAGGTTAAACCTGATTATGCAGATGCTTGGAATAATCGAGGGGTTTGTTTAGCAAAAATTCAACAATATCAAGAGGCAGTTAAGTCTTATAATCAGGCAATTGCTATTAGAAATGATTNGAGGCGATTAATTCTTTTGAACAAGGGATAAAGGTTAAACCTGATTATGCAGATGCTTGGAATAATCGAGGGGTTTGTTTAGCAAAAATTCAACAATATCAAGAGGCAGTTAAGTCTTATAATCAGGCAATTGCTATTAGAAATGATTATAGTGATGCCTGGAATAATCGCGGTGTTTCTTTAATGAAGTTGGGAATTTATGGAGAGGCGATCGCTTGTTTTGATAATGCTGTAAAAATTAAACCAGACTTTTTTAGTGCTTGGTATAATCAGGCTCGTTGTTATAGTTTGAAAGGTGAGGTTAAAGTAGCTTTAAAAAGTTTGGAAAAGGCGATTAGTTTGAATGGTGGAAACTGTCAGGAAATGGCAAAAAATGAACCTGATTTTGAGAATATTCGGGGTAATGAATTGTTTCATAAATTGATTGCTGTGTAGGTTGGGTTGAAGCATGAAACCCAACAATTATTATCTAAAATGGTGCCCTGCGACGGATTGTTAAATACCTGATAATACCAAGTAGTCCAGTAGGGTGCGTTAATGAAATGTAACGCACCATTTTTAATCAACCGGTTATTCTAAAATGGTGCCCTGCGACGGATTCTTAAATACCTGATGATACCGAGTCCAGTAGGGTGCGTTTAGCGTTCCGCACAACGCGCGTTAACGCTACGCGACATGTTTGCGCAGCATTCCCTATACGAAAAATGAAATGTAACNGTAGGGTGCGTTTAGCGTTCCGCACAACGCGCGTTAACGCTACGCGACATGTTTGCGCAGCATTCCCTATACGAAAAATGAAATGTAACGCACCATTTTTAATCAACCGGGTATTACCATTCTGGTGCCCTGCGACGGATTGTTAAATACCTGATAATACCGAGCAATTAATGCCGTCTAACACACCCTACTCAACTTCTCCTCATAAATTGAAAGTTAGTCCAGTAGGGTGCGTTAATGAAATGTAACGCACCATTTTTAATCAACCGGGTATTACCATTCTGGTGCCCTGCGACGGATTGTTCAATACCTAATAATACCGAGTAATTAATGCCGTCTTTTCATGTCCGCTCTTAGCGGAAACACACCCTACTAGCTGGACTACTCCTGTCATTGCGACTGGAACGGAGTGGAAGGTTTGCGGAGCATTCCGGAACGGATAGCAATCTCAGTTCATAGAATTGGGGGCGGGTTTATCTAATCTTCAGGTAAAAACTCATAAATTTAACGCTGAACCCGCCCCTACGAAACTAATTTTTCAACTCCTCTAATACCTCCTCAGTAATCGGATTTTCACCCTTTTTCAATGTCTCTATCCAACCTTCAACTTTTGCTTTTTCCTCCCCATCTCTCACCGAATCTACATACACTTGAAAATCCTCAACTGCTCCCTGATAATCCCCAGTTAATGCCCTAGCTACACCGCGACTATGCAGAATATCACCATTATTAGGACTCAATTTAACTGCTTTTTCACAGGCAAACATCACATCTTTTGCCTGATTATTTAAGCTGCCAAACTTACATAATTCTCCCCAATCATCAGCAGCTATTTCTAACTCTGAATCTAACTTTTGTGCTNCCTCTTCTATTTTTCCCTGTTTTGCTAATTTTTTACCCTCTTCTACTTTGCCAGTAGTAAAGAATTTATTCGCCACAACTTCCGGGTTTGTTTCTTTAGCTTTTGTATCAGGATAGAGGTCAATTTCTGGGTCCAATTCTTGGGCGCGTTTCAAGATAGAAACTGCTGCCTCAATTTCCCCTTTTTCCGCTTTACTTTTAGCTTCCGCAATTACACTACGATGAACCGGAAGTTGCTCACAAGTTCTCTCATATTTATCCAACCTACTGTTCATATACCGTTGCCACTCCTCCACTGTTAAATTCCGACTGAGGCGACGACAAGCTTCTGTAATTAAACCTTCTGGCGTTGCCCAATGTAGGCGGGCAGTTTTGTCAAAACTTGCAGTAGCAGTGGTTTTACCGTCGGAGCTAAAAGCTACTGCATATACCAAACCCTCGTGGTTGAGAGTAGCTAATTCTTTGCCAGTCTCAGCATTCCAGAGGCGGGCGGTTTTATCAGCACTTGCAGTAGCAATGGTTTTACCGTCGGAGCTAAAAGCTACTGCATATACCGCACCCTCGTGGTTAAGAGTAGCTAATTCATTGCCAG
>NZ_LGSU01000566.1 GCF_002260545.1 Hydrocoleum sp. CS-953
TTTGCGATCGCTTAACCAGCCATGTACAACAGCATCCTGATATTTTGGTTCAAAACTGTAAGATGCCCAAAATAGAGACCAACCACGTTGGGGATGATAACGTTTTGCCATAAGATACCAAGTATTGCTTAACATTTGATATCTTCCTGCTGCAGTGCTACAATTATCTTTATTTGGACCAGAAACTATCGTTATACACCAATCTGGATGTTTTCTCAGGTCAGATACCTTTTTTCCTGTATAAACAACATGATAAGGTCGATCATAATTAGACTCACTAGCTGAAATAGTTCGCATTAACGCCCGAATATAAGGGTCGCCACCTTTCATTGCTAGTCGAGGCCATTTTTCTCCATCATCATAATTATATTGATAATTATATTGATTAGGGGCATTTAATTTAGTTAATTGCTGCTTATTTAGATGAAATTTTCCCTTAAAAATCTGGAAAAAAGATATAAAAGAGACGATAAGTATAGATATAAAAATTAGGCGTTTGAAAAGCATAAAACGGACTTGAGAAGGCTTTCGTCTTTTTATTCTAATTTTCGGTTTAACAGAACGCATCTAAATCGTTAAGGGTTATTTNATTGGTTGCTAAAAATGTCGCCGAAAAGCATAAAACGGACTTGAGAAGGCTTTCGTCTTTTTATTCTAATTTTCGGTTTAACAGAACGCATCTAAATCGTTAAGGGTTATTTTCTAAATATTATTCTGAGAGCTTTTGACAATGAATTACATTTCCTAAACTCTCTAATAAACATTTATTTTAACTCAAGTCACTAAAAGTTTCACCCCATTTTTAATAAGTAAAATAGCTCTGATTTTTTTACAACAATTACTGTATTGAAATAATTCTAAAATGTGCTATGCAATAAATTTAAAACTACGCTCAAGAGACAGAAATAAATAATTCTGCCAAAGATTTTTCCGATGCTTCTGCCTGAGTAACAATCTCAACAATTTTATTGGAAGCTGCTGATTGAAATATTGCCTCCACAGAAACTTGTGCTACTTTAGTGCGAGGAATACTACCATCAAATAAGCGATCGGCAGGTTCCATAACAATAGGAAATTGGTTATCATCATTTTTCAGACCACCAGGGCGAACAATAGTATACTTAAGACCACTTTTCTCAATATACTCTTCAGCTTGTTTCTTCCAGAATAAAACTAACCAGAACAAATTTAGGGGGTGAAAAAATTGAGAAACACACAAGGATGAAACTAAAACAAAATGTTCAATACCCTTCTGTTTTGCAACATCTACTAAATTTTTAGTTCCTAAATAATCAACTTGATATGGGCCAGTAAAGTCAAAGTTAGGTCTAGCACCTGTAGCGCATATTACTACTGTGCTATCCCCAATAGCAGTGTAGAGACTACTAGAGTTAAGGACATCCCCCATTACCAACTCTGCTTCTGGGGGCAGAATTTCTCTTGCTGTTTCTAAGTTACGAACTAAAGCTTTAACAGGAATATCTCGTTTCACCAACTCTTGTACAATTCGACGACCTGTTTGGCCAGTTGCTCCAGGAACAAATGCTTTCATATCTCAATATATATAAAATTCTAGACTTTAATTGACTTTAACTCTATGATCCCTTCTTCATAAAGTATAGATATATCTCCTTGGATAAATTAAANGAATTTCTCTTGCTGTTTCTAAGTTACGAACTAAAGCTTTAACAGGAATATCTCGTTTCACCAACTCTTGTACAATTCGACGACCTGTTTGGCCAGTTGCTCCAGGAACAAATGCTTTCATATCTCAATATATATAAAATTCTAGACTTTAATTGACTTTAACTCTATGATCCCTTCTTCATAAAGTATAGATATATCTCCTTGGATAAATTAAATATGCAATTTGGCAATCCTAAAATTATTGAGTATAGTGTATATATATATACACGAGGGGACAAATCATGCACCACAATTTTGCAGCAGATCAAACCTTAGAAATGGACAAAAATTTGATTAGTGATTTTTACTTAAGCACAACAGAAATAGACACACCAGAAACTAGCAAAATTACTTGGTTTAATACTAAATATAGTGACTGCATGGAATTGTATGTAGATGTTGAAACAGTAGCAAACCACTTTGCATCTCATCGAAATTGGTTTTGTCGATGCGCTCATCCGATGAAAGTTCAGCCTATTGGAGAAAATGGCTATGATTTGTTGGTGGGAAAGTTTGGTTCTTTTGGATACCATGTAGAAGCCAGAGTTGGTTTGGAGTTAGTACCACCAGATTCCGCAGGAATATATAGAATTAGAAATATAGACGTGCCAAATTATACACCTCCTGGATATGAAATTAAATTTCAATCAGAAATGAAATTGGTAGAGTTACCCACCGAGCAATTCTGTACTCAGAAAGAGATTCAAAAATTGGGACTTCCCCCTGTAATTACTGGAGCAAAATGGGATCTAGATTTGACTGTGGGTGTCAAGTTTCCTGAGTTTATTCTAAAAATGTCCCCTGGTTTGATTCAGAAGACTGGCAATAACTTATTACTAAAAATAGTACGCCAGGTATCACGGTGTTTGAGCTACAAAACTCAGATTGATTTTCATACTACCTATAATTTGCCATTTCCCAAGCAGAGAAAAAGAAAGTAGGGTTTTGGTGAACAATACCCTACAATGTTTAAATATTTATAGCAGTAACAATTACTTTGAGGAAATTCTCAAATCATAAAACTGAGTCATAGCAAGAATTTAACTTTTTACCCATAATACCTAAGAGCTGATTAATAAACTGAATATTAAAGAAGTTTCTCAACCATTATTGCGAGGGGGTAATCAAAGAGCAATACTAAACGGTTTACCCAATTATTACCCCCAGTAAGAATCTTTGGCATAACAGCCCAGTTTGAGATTGCGTCGGCTGAAAATATATTACAGGAGATTAACTTGTTTAATCGCTGCCTAGCTTCGGACAATATCAGACTATCTTTATAAATTAGCTCTCAAAAATCTACGCGGATTTATCAGTTTTACATATTGCTGATAATCTTCAAGACAATTTCTACACCTGTGACTGCTTGCCAACTAAAAAGGCCCAGGATTGAAACATTAAGAACTATATGACTGTACCTCGCCCAATCTTGGCCTTTCTGCATAAAAGGAGTTAAAGAAGCAGATACAGCGATCGCTCCCATCATACCTAACCCTGCTAGAAGATGGGGACCAAAAAAGAGCTTACCATTATTAATATAAGTGACTGCCATTCCACCAAGAGACCCCAAAACCATAAAAGCTAGGAGTAGGGAACCGACTTGGTGATGTTTGACTTTAAATTTAGCAAATTCTTTTTTCTTTTCTGTTTCTGTAGCAGTTCTACTGTTGCGAACTTTAATACCGAGATATAAGGCATAAATTGTCAAGGCGAAAAGTACCCACATAATCGCAGGATGGAAAAAGTTGAGCCATGGTTTAATAGATTCTGGAATTGGCAGATCCATAATTAATCTTCTCTCTAGGATTCGTAAAAAAACTTCATAAAACTTATTATAACAGCCAGTTGATTTTATTTAATAGTGACGCTCTCAATAGTGAATATATATAGAAGCCATTTGGTATGTCCAGAAAATAGGTTCTGGTGGAGAATTAATTGATAAAAAATGGGTAATAATTGATTTGATGATTGGATGAGTG
>NZ_LGSU01000567.1 GCF_002260545.1 Hydrocoleum sp. CS-953
ACTGAATACTTCAGTTATTAAGTAAATAAGTAAGAGCAATGTTTTTAACCACTATAGGCATTAAACGAAGATATATTAATTCCTAATAAACCTACTCCCTCTGACCTACTATAAATAAAATGTATTAAGCAAAAAACACTGCGGAACAATTAATAATTAATAATTACCCCTTCTGGAAACAGATAGGATTGGCGCTCAAGGAAATTTTTTTGATTTATCCCATATCGGGGGTGGCTTTAAACCTTAATTGTTGAATGAATAATTAATTATTGACTATTAATTATTAACTATTAACTATTAATTATTAATTATTCGCTAAATATATCAATCCGCCCATAGGTTGCGGGTAATTAAAAAGTACATAAAAAAGTGGAAACTCCTACTTGTTGCTTGTTTGCTTCTGAAGCTGTTCCCTGAAAAGCAGTAATATTTTTGCCACGAATATGCGGAGGATTGCTATATTTATCAATTTGGTATAATTAATTGTATGTAGCTGCTGAGATTTTTAAAATTCTACCATTAACCATTAAGGGCGAATTTTGATAAATTTTGGTAAAATTTCTGCCAAAGTAAATTCCAAAAATATTGTTGGGAAAACTCTTGGATAAAAAGCAAATAATTTTGCTTGAGAAATAAGGTCTCAAGTCTTCCCTTGGCTTGGCAGTGAGCTGTCCGTGTACAGATAAAAAAAGAAAATTTTGGATTCTCTGGCTTTCAGCTAAAACTGGAGGTACTAATAATTAATAACTAATAACTAATAACTGAAATTAGTCTGAATGAATTTATATAGGTATAGAAAAAATTTAACAAAGGAGTAAATTATGCGTGCGGTGTTAATGGCTGGAGGTTCAGGAACGCGACTCAGACCACTGACCTGCGATATTCCTAAACCAATGGTCCCAATTTTAAATCGTCCTATAGCTGAACATATTATTAATCTGTTAAAAAGACATCAAATTAGGGAGATTATTGCGACTTTACATTATCTGCCTGATGTTATGCGTGAATATTTTCAAGATGGCAGTAAATTTGGTGTTCAGATGACTTATGCTGTCGAAGAAGAACAACCTCTAGGAACTGCTGGTTGTGTGAAAAATATAGCACAACTTTTAGATGAAACCTTCTTAGTAATTAGTGGAGATACAATTACAGATTTTGATTTAAGTGCAGCTATAGAATTTCATAAAAAACATAGGTCAAAAGCTACGTTAGTATTAACACGAGTTAACAACCCAATTGAATTTGGAGTAGTAATTACAGATAAAGAACAAAGAATCAAAAGGTTTCTTGAAAAACCTTCTACAAGTGAAATATTTTCTGATACTGTCAATACAGGAACTTATATTTTAGAACCAGAAGTTTTAGATTATTTACCAAGTAATCAAGAATGTGATTTCTCTAAAGAATTATTTCCTGTATTGTTAGATAAAAATGAGCCAATGTATGGCTATGTTGCTGAGGGTTATTGGTGCGATGTTGGACATTTAGATGCTTATAGAGAAGCCCAATATGATGCACTTCAACACAAAGTAAAACTTGATTTAGCTTATCAAGAGCGATCGCCTAATCTCTGGATAGGAGAAAATACTTTTATTGACCCGACAGCTAAAATTGAGACACCAGTTTTAATTGGAGATAACTGTAGAATTAGTCCAAGAGTTCGGATTGAAGCAGGTAGTGTTATTGGAGATAATGTAACAATTGCTCCCGATGCTGATGTGAAGCGCCCCATTGTTTGGAATGGGGCACTGGTGGGAGAGGATACAAATTTACGAGCTTGTGTCATTTGTCGAGGGACTAGGATAGATCGTCGTGCTCAAGTATTGGAAGGTGCTGTAGTTGGTTCTTTGTCTAGTGTGGGAGAAGAAGCTCAGATTAGTCCTAGTGTCAGAGTATGGCCCAGTAAAAAAGTTGAATCTGGGGCGACTCTGAATATTAACTTGATTTGGGGTACAACTGCCAAGAGAAATTTGTTTGGACAACGTGGGGTACAGGGATTAGCAAATATTGATATTACTCCAGAATTTGCAGTTAAGTTAGGAGCTGCTTATGGTTCTATCTTAAAATCAGGTTCTACAGTATCAGTTTCTCGCGACCAACGTAATATATCTCGGATGGTTTCTCGGTCTTTAATTGCTGGTTTAATGTCAGTAGGAATTGATGTAATAAATTTAGAATCTGCTGCTATTCCTATTGCCAGAACAATTTTACCTACTATGAATTTAGCGGGTGGGGTTCATGTGCGTCTTTCTCCTAGTCGTTCTGACCAAATATTAATTGAAATCTTTGATTCTCAAGGAATTAATATTTCTAAAGCAAAAGAAAAAAAGATAGAAGGAGCATATTTTAAAGAAGATTTACGCCGAGTACAAATATCAGAAATTGGGAATATGGTTTATCGCCATGAAGTATTAGATGCTTATAGTAAAGGGTTTGAAAATCTTCTCAATTCTGAGGCAATTCGCTATAGCAAATCTAAGGTGGTAATTGACTATTGTTATGGTGTTTCGGGAGCTGTATTACCACAATTATTAACTAAATTTGGTTGTGATGCGGTAGTTCTAAATGCTAGTTTAAAAGAGACTTCCTTAGAGATAGAAGAAAGAGAAAGTTTACTAGATCAATTAGGTCGAGTAGTAGAAGCTTTGCAAGCTAATGTTGGAGTTCAGGTAACAGCAAATGGAGAACAATTAATATTAGTAGATGAAGCAGGTTCTGCTATTCGTGGTGAAATGTTAACTGCACTAATGGTAAATCTAATGTTAACAGCTCATCCACGGAGTACAGTGGTAGTGCCAATCAATTCTTCTGCAGCAGTAGAACAAATTGCTCGTCGCCATGATAGCCATGTGATTCGGACAAAAGCTAATCCTACAGCATTAATGGAAGCTTGCCAAATTAATCATAATGTGGTAATAGGAGGAAGTGGTGATATGGGATTTATTTTCCCGAAATTACATCCTGGCTTTGATGCTATGTTTTGCATCGCTAAAGTAATAGAAATGCTGACTATTCAAGAGCGATCGCTAGGACAAATAACTGCGGATATTCCTGCTGTTACTCATCGTTTTTATACAGTACGTTGTCCTTGGAAAGTAAAGGGAGCATTAATGCGGTATTTTGTAGAAACTAATCCACCAGAAAAATTAGAATTAACTGATGGGGTAAAGATTATTAATCATCAAGATGATAATTGGGTATTAATTTTACCTGATGCTGGAGAACCATTAGTGCATATTTATGCAGATAGTAGTGATAGAGATTGGGTTGATAAAACCTTAAGAGATTATCGCAATATAATCCATGATTTTGTCAACATATTTATGACAGGAAATCAGTTAGATGATTTGTAATAATTCAGCAATTAGCTATTAATTCTCTTTAAGGCAGGAATTAGTGTTGATATATTTAAGGAGAATTCTAAAGTATTGGAAAAAATTTTACCTTGATCTAGAGACTGTATATTTTCGGAATGGTTTTTATCAGTCAATAGTGGGAGACATAGCACCTGCGCTCAATTATCCTCAGAATATTCAGGCGTTTGACTCATCAGATATTCAACAAGCAGCATTGAAATATTTATCTGTTGATGCTTATGGGGTAGTAGTGTTTCGACCTAAGTCTGTTTCATTAATGGATAATGGATAATTACCTGGTGGTTAAAACCG
>NZ_LGSU01000568.1 GCF_002260545.1 Hydrocoleum sp. CS-953
TATTGTTATTTTTACTTCTCCTGTACGGACGCCCTTATGCAACGTCCCTACCCACTCCCCTGCTCTACAAAATGTAGAAATGTTTTTGAGAAATGGTATAACTCCTACCTACTGACTTCTGACTCCTTCTTCATAGTATGATGATGGGAAATTGTATTTTTGATGTAAAAAGGAAAAAGTCAAGATGACAGAAACACCGCCCCCAGAAAAGTCTAAAAAACTAGATATAGTTAATAAAGGGCTGATTTTTATTGAAAAAGCAGGCAATAAACTGCCAGATCCTATTACATTATTTTTCTATCTATCTGTAGCAGTTATTGTAATTAGCGCGATCGCCAATTTAATAAATCTCTCTGCAGTCAACCCCACAAGTAAAGAAACTATTGAAGCAGTTTCTCTGTTAACTCCTGACGGTATCCGCAAAATAGTTACGAAGACTGTAAGCAACTTTGTTAATTTTCCTCCCCTGGGTACTGTACTTGTAGCGATGTTAGGAGTAGGAGTTGCAGAGTCTACAGGTTTAATTTCTGCTTTACTGCGCCAAGTAGTGCTAGTTGCTCCAGCAAAATTTATTACTCCCGTTATCGTTTTTTGTGGAGTCATGTCAAATATTGCTTCCGATGCTGGGTATGTAGTTTTAACTCCTCTTGCTGCCTTAATATTTTTAGCATATAAACGTCATCCAATTGCTGGTTTAGCTGCTGGTTTTGCTGGAGTTTCTGGCGGTTATAGTGCTAATTTATTAGTGAGTTCTATCGATCCTTTACTAGCAGGAATTACGGAAAGTTCAGCTCAATTAATTAATCCTGAATATACAGTTAATCCAACAGTAAATTATTATTTCATGGTAGTTTCTACATTTGTAATTACTTTAGTTGGTTGGTATATTACAGATAAAATTGTAGAACCTCGACTGGGTGAATATAATGGTCAAATTAATTCAGAAGAAATGGAATATTTGACTACTGCTGAACAAAAAGGTTTACGTTGGGCAGGATATTCTTTATTAGCTTTTGTGGCGTTTTTATTAATATTAGTCTTGCCACCAGAAGGAATTTTACGCGACCCAGAAACTTTGACGATTATTCCTTCTCCTTTTTTCAACGGAATTGTACCAATAATAATGTTAGGATTCATAATTCCAGGTATTGCTTACGGCAAAGGAGCAGGTACAATCCAGAGTGATAAAGATATTGCTAAAGGTATGAGTGAAGCTATGAGTATCATGGGTTATTATATTGCCTTGTCTTTTTTTGCTGCTCAATTTGTTGCTTATTTTAATTGGACTAACTTAGGAATTATCTTAGCTATTAATGGTGCAAATTTTCTCAAAGCGACTGGTTTTACTGGCTTGCCTTTGCTAATAAGTTTTATTATTGTTAGTGGTTTAATTAATCTATTTTTTGCCTCCGCATCCTCTAAATGGACTATGATAGCTCCTATATTTGTACCTATGTTAATGTTAGTTGGTTATAGTCCAGAGTTCACACAAATGGCTTATCGAATTGGAGATTCTACAACTAATATTATTACGCCTTTGATGGGTTATTTCCCAATTATTGTTGCCTTTGCTCAGAGATACGATAAAAATGCAGGTATGGGAACTTTAATTGCGACAATGTTACCTTATTCTTTAGCCTTCTTATTATCTTGGTCAGCTTTATTTATATTTTGGTTTATTTTCGGAATTCCTATCGGACCAGGAGCAACAATTAGACTTTAATATTTGCTAATTTAATAATGCTAATTTTGTCTTTTGGTTATTGGGCTGGTTGATCTGATTAAATATTAGACCTCTCCGGAAAAGAGGGAGTAGGGAATAGGGAATAGGAAGAAATAATTGATTATTTCTACTCTATAATTGATTTTATTTTTGATTATCGGAGATGTCTATTGTAGCTAGAATAATTTAACGTGGAACCCGCTCTTACTTACTGACACAGCTAATGGGTGTGCATTAGGGCGGGTTTATATAAATGCTAGGGTAAGCATGAAAATTTCTGCTAAAACCCGCCCCTACTATTGCTACATTTTTAGCGTGTTAAGTCACTACATTAATATTAATGCACACTTAAAAAGAAGAGGTAATTATTAATTGTTAATTATTAATTATTAATTATTAATTATTCAAAGCGAACTCTCCAATGTAGCAGCTACTACTCTATGATTTTCATCTTTGCTAAGATAATTCAAAGCTGCTTTTGCTTGAGGATCGTCGAATTTTCTCAACCCTTGAGCAGCTCGCAACCGAATATTCCAAGATTCGGCACTGACAAAAGCTAACAGTTGTTGCAAAGCTTCGGTTTCTTTCTTTGTCCCCGCTAACGCACCTAAAGCACTAATGGCAACTTCCTGCACCGTTATATCTTCGCCAGCGATCGCGCAAATACACACTTCATATAGAGCTTCGGGAAATGGCATATCTATTAGAGGTGCAAGAATACTCCGACGTACTAACCAGTTGTCATCTTGGCGGAATTTTTCTACCAAAAGAGGAATTGCCTCTTCACCAAATTTAGATAGGGAGTTTGCTGCTTCTGCTCGTACATTATAGTCTGTGTCATTTTTCATCATTTCTCGCAATATCTTAAAACCGTCAGGAGTGCGTTTATTCCCTAACCCCATTGCTACAAATGAACGGACTAGAAATTCTGGGTCACGCTGTCTAGTTTTGAGGAGGGGAACTACTATTTCACTTTCGTAGTTCCTTAACTCGGTCAGCGCTTTTAGTCTCTCTTGAGAATCAGAGCTATTTAAGTATACCTGAATTTGGTTAATTTCCATATTAAAATCTGCTTAATTTTATTTACGTTTCTTTACAAATACTAGCAACTAATCCCTAAATCTGGGATGATTAATTTTGGAAAAATACAAAGAGCGATCAGAAAGTCATTATGTCTGAAACTTTAGAGGCAAATACTGAAACAGCAAAAACCCAAGAACAAGAAATAGAAGAAGTAATTAAAGGATTAGAACAATATCGGGAACGCATTGTTAATGAGACTCTAGAACACGCCAAGAAAGTAAAAATGCCCAAGGCCAAGGTGATGGCCAAGTTAGAACAACATCCAGAATTGTCCAAAATTGATGGATATCTCAATCAGTTGCGTCCTACCACGGAAANAGCAAAAACCCAAGAACAAGAAATAGAAGAAGTAATTAAAGGATTAGAACAATATCGGGAACGCATTGTTAATGAGACTCTAGAACACGCCAAGAAAGTAAAAATGCCCAAGGCCAAGGTGATGGCCAAGTTAGAACAACATCCAGAATTGTCCAAAATTGATGGATATCTCAATCAGTTGCGTCCTACCACGGAAAATCAAACCCAACAACCTACAACTTAATTGTGGAGTAGGGAGTGGCGGAGTTGGTGAGTGGAGGAGTGAGGGAATGGGGGAGTGGGGGAGTAGTAAAAATATGGGTGGTCGTCCATAGGGCAGGGTTTTATTGAAAATTAATAATCTCAACACTTGATGAAATGAACCCGCCCCCTTCTACCATTCCCTCCCCAACGATTTAATTAGGGCTTGCTGAATAAATATATAAAGTATTGACAGATAAAGGTAAAAGCATTTTTAGGTCTTGAAAAAGTGCAAGGTTTTCGGTCTAGGGAGCTTAAAAAATTAGGATTTTAGGTTGCATAAGGCAGAAAAATCAAGGGATAA
>NZ_LGSU01000569.1 GCF_002260545.1 Hydrocoleum sp. CS-953
TTGTTACTGCCACGGTAATTGGATTTTTAAATCTCTCTATCGGTAATCTTTCTGCTAAGGCTCAGACTCCTAATTTTTTCTGTGGTAGAATTGGCGCAACTCCAGCTACAATTGCTAATAAACAAGGCAAGAATATTCCAATTATTCTCTGGGGTGCTAATAATTATTTTGCTCAATCAGGAGAAGATGCTCTTACTAGATGTACTAGAGTATCTGGAATTTTATCTACTCAAAAACGAAGTCGATATAGGAATATTACAGTAGGTGTATCTAAAAACGGACAACCAATGGTTTGTGCTGCTATAGGTGGTTCTTGTCGATTATTATATCAAGTTCCTCGTGGTCAAAACCCTCAACAAGCTCAACAAGAATTATTGAGAAGAGTTGTTAATCCTCAACCAAATTTACCACCTATTAATATTAATTGAAGGAAGAAGGAAGAAGGAAGAAGGAAGAAAATTTGTCAGCATTTGTGGAAAAAAAACTGTAGGGGTTTGGTCTCTAAATCTCCCTATTTTTACTAGGAACTTGCTGATTAAATCTCAAAGCATTTACAATAAATCAGGTGAATTTAATGGTCTGAAATATCTTAATTTTCAGCTCTTTATCCTCAAAAAGTTAGCATTTTAGCCAAGATTGGCAAAAAAATTACTCCCCTACTCCCCATTCCTTAAAAAAGACTTTTTCAGCAAACCCAAGTAGGGTTTGGAGACCAAACCCCTACAATAAAATATTACCGAAAAATTAAGGTATAAAGCCTTCTATTTCAAGAGAAAAAAGAAAAACAAATCCTTTTAGTCAATCCTTCTATTACAGAAGAGGTAATTATTAATTGTTGAAGACTTATTTAGAATTGCTATATTCGCCCTCACAAAATTCTCCTACTCTCATAAAATAGTTTGGTCTTTCTTCTAAAAATCTACAACCTTTACTCAAAAGCTCCTCCAAATTTTCCACAGACCTTAACCAAATTTGACCATTACTATCAGCTACAGCAATTTTTTTACCATCTAAACTAAAGGCTATATCAATCACATTTTCTGAAAATTCAAATTGGCTAATCTGTCGCCCTGATAAATTCCAAAGTCGCACAATACTATCAATTCCAACAGTAGCTATTAATTCTCCATCAGGACTAAAATTAACTAGCTTAGTATCCAAATGTAAACTTTGAAAATTATTGACTAATCTACCTGTATAAATCTGCCACATTTCTACTACTCCATTTGATGTTGCTGTTAGTAACATCTGAGGTTTATTGATGCTAAAGTTCATACTAATAGCTTCTACATCTAGGGTTTGAAATTTATTTTCAGATATATCCCATAACCTAATAGTAGATTTGCCATCTAATGTTGCTAAAAAATTGCTATTAGGACTAAAACGAACACTTCTAATTAAACCATTATTATCCAAAATTTTATTAGAGGATATAGTTATGGGCGATGATGATAGGTTCCAAATTTGCACAGGAATATCTATACCAGCAGTTGCTAAATATTTACCATCAGGATGAAAAATGAGACTATTAACAGATTTTTGTTCTGTTTGCCATTCTGTAATTTTTTTGCCTTCCAGATTCCAAATAATTACTTTTCCATCTACTCCTGCTGAGGCTAAAAATTCTTGGTTCGGACTAAATTTTATACTGGTAACTGCACCCTGATGACCTTGCAAAATAATTTTTCTTTTCTGAAGTATACTATCTTGAAATTGTTTTTGTTCATCAAGTTTATCAAGAATCATTTGTAAAGCTAATATTGGTCTAGTGGCAGGATATTCTGCTAGAGGAGTATTTTTATTTACTAAAGATTTTAATCTTTGTCCAGCAGAAATAGCTTTGGGTAAAGCTTCTAATAATTCCTGATTTGTTGCCGATTGTTTGATAGCTAATAATAAAGCATCAGTGCCAGTTTGTTCAATTTCCCGACTAGATTTTGCTAGTTTAAATCTTTGATGAGCTAATAGTGAAAAACTTATGGAAAAAATCAAAGATATACCTAAAATAGTGGAACCTATTTGAATCCAACGTTTAGCTTTTTTTTGTGCTTTAACAACTTCTGCTTGAGCTTTTTGAGTTTCGATTTTTGTTGATTCTAAAGTTTCTGTCTGAGCATCTAATACTAATTTCTGGCTAGTAGTCAAAAATTGGAAATCTTGATTTCTTAAACTTTTTCCGGCTGCCCAAATTAAAGCTGATTGTAAATTTTGACCTTGCAATAAATAGCCATTATCTGCACAATTAGAATTGAGCCATGCTTTAATTTCCTCCGAATATGGAGGCAATTTTTCCAATTCCTCAATAATCATTTCTTGATAAAAAACCGTCCCATATATGGGATTAGCAACTATTAACTTACTATCTCGTTTAACTACTAATCCAGATAACCTAAGTTCCATTTGTTCCGGACTATTATCCCCTACTATTCCCGTCAAATTATTCTGTAAAATTTCCTGATATAATCCTAATCTCCTGACTATTCTTTCATCCTTTCTGAAGATACGATCGCGAATAGTCTTTAAATGTTCTGGTATATCTTGTGCTTCCCAATTATGAATTATTTTTGACCTCACAATTTCTGCTACTCCCTCTGCCGAATTAATAATTAATTCTCCATTTTCAATTAATAGTTTACAGAGCTTTTGAGTTAAAAATGGTTGCCCTCCAGTCCAAGTTAAAACCTCTTGTAAAACTGCCTCCGGTTCCTGACAAATTTCGACTAATCCATCCATCAATGGTAAAGCTTCATCTAATTGAAAACCAGTTAGTTCAATTGCCCTGCCAATATTAAAAGGTGTACTACTTTTATCCTGACATAAATCTTGAGGTGTACTAACTCCCAACAAAGCAAAAGTTAGACGATTATATTCTTGATTATTAGCGCGTTTGTTGTAACAAGCTCGAATAAACCCTAAAAAATCATCCACAGGGAAATCTAAAGCAAGAATACTATCAATTTCATCAATAAAAATCACAATATTATGATTAATTTGTGTCAGTAATACAGTTTCAATAAACTCACTTAATCTTTGTACAGGAGCCAGATAATCTCGTTCCCGCCACCAAGTACGAATATTCACATATTCTGATAGATCAAAATTATTTTCTAATATTCTGAGAATACCTGCATACCACTGTTCAATAGTAACACCCCGATTACCAATTTCTGAAATGTCGATCGCCACACAATAAATACCCTCTTTTTGTAATCTTTGAATTGTTCTAACTTGCAAACTAGATTTTCCCATTTGACGAGAATTAAGAACATAACAAAACTCACCCGCTTTTAGACCTTCATAGAAATCTGCATCTGCTCGTCGCTGAACATAATTAGGTGCATTTTTTGGAAGACAACCACCAACTTGATAATAAGATTTTTGAGTTGAAGTATTCATATTATGGAAGTATTTATCGTCTAAGTGAATAGTTATTTTGTAAGCATTCAGCTATTAGCTATCAGTTAGAGCAATCAGTTGTAATTTGTGATAATTTGTAATATTTTATCTAACGGGGTTTGGTTTCCAAACCCCTACAGTTTTTTCTCACATCTCATTCCTGATTGCTATATCAGCTATTAGTTATTAACTCATTGTATTGGAAGGAATAATTAATCTCCAAGGAGAATTAAAAGTTACTAATACTATTACAATTATCCCGTGAGGAATTATTAGC
>NZ_LGSU01000057.1 GCF_002260545.1 Hydrocoleum sp. CS-953
ATATAAAGCTTACCAAGAAATTACTAAAAATGAAGATATAGTGGAGGTTTATAAGAGAGAGCAAAAAAAACAGATAGAACAAAATAATTTAACAAAAAAACTAGCAAAAATAATAAAATTGGTCAGGCACCAATAATATATAGAATTGTGATTTTATTATTTTTGTTTTTTGTGGGAATGCCTGTGATTTTAGAAATTTTTCCAATTATTTTTGATAGTCCAGTTAGGATTATATGTAAGGTCAAAGATAAGTGTTGAAGCTGGAGATAGTTTTCATATAAATATGTCNACCCGAACTGCTAAAAGTGCTGACTCTGGTTGAGTAGGTGGAGCTTCTCCAGGAATAGTTTCAATAAATCCAGCAATATCTAAAGCTAAAACTACTCCGAAAAGCCTGTGATTTTAGAAATTTTTCCAATTATTTTTGATAGTCCAGTTAGGATTATATGTAAGGTCAAAGATAAGTGTTGAAGCTGGAGATAGTTTTCATATAAATATGTCTTTTAATAAAAGGAAAAAACACAATATTTTTTGAATCAGTTAAACTAAAAATTAGTCGATCTTTAGTTCACAAAGGAAATCTAAATTATGTCAGATTACAACATCAATTTCATAAATCAAGGAAATGCTTCTAATACCGGAAAACAATCTGCTATTGGCAAACAAAAAAAACTACTACTCTGAACAGCAGAAGACAATGGCTGAAGTTGCCAAGGAAATTCAAGATTTACTAAACCAACTTCAAGATACTTATCCGACTAAGACTCTAAGTGAGCGAGAAGTAGGGAAGAAGTTTGCGGAAATGATCGACCAAAAACCTAGTTTGAAGAAGAGAATTATCAGTGCGGTTAAGTCTACTAGCTTAACCGCTCTACAGGAAGCTGTAGATAATCCTGCATTTAATATTGCATCTGCTTTTTTACAAGGTTTCTCTAACCCATAGAAGTTACTACTTTTCTGCAATTTATTTGCAGGATAATCTTTGTAAGGTACGTCATTTTGCCAAAACCAGGACAATTACCATTGAGTCAGTTAGTTATCGAAAACANGTGCGGTTAAGTCTACTAGCTTAACCGCTCTACAGGAAGCTGTAGATAATCCTGCATTTAATATTGCATCTGCTTTTTTACAAGGTTTCTCTAACCCATAGAAGTTACTACTTTTCTGCAATTTATTTGCAGGATAATCTTTGTAAGGTACGTCATTTTGCCAAAACCAGGACAATTACCATTGAGTCAGTTAGTTATCGAAAACAAATTCTCAAAGGAAATTAACCATAGTTCCGCTAATATAAACTAAATTCCTCCACCCCATACTAAAAACCATAAGTGCCAGTGTGGGGCATATAGTTCATAAAAATATAGCCAAATATGACATATTCTTACTTTGCAGGTGTTACCCTAACTGGGTATTAGCGAAGCTCCTCCGCAGGAGGCACTACAACACCACGCCAGTTGCTTCAAGTCGGGGGACCCGCCCAACGCACTGGCTCCTCTATCCCATGGTCAAAGACAAAAGGGAGCTGCTTTTTTCATTATGTTCAGAGCGCCATTCACATCAGCATTGATTAATCCTTTGCTGGCAGTACGATACAAACCTCTTTTTACTCTTTTTCCGGAAAAAGTGACCTGATTTTTCTTACCTTTTTTATAAACTGGAATCAAATCATTATCTATAAAACTTGCTTTTGACGTATAAGATTCTTCAGTAATAATTACTTTTATCCCTACCATCTCAGCTTTATAAG
>NZ_LGSU01000570.1 GCF_002260545.1 Hydrocoleum sp. CS-953
GTCGAAAAGGTAAAAATTTTCTCTGACTTTTTCCTAGAGAAAGAATTCAAGTAGACAAATTTTTTCCTTTCAGATAAATAGTAGAGTCGAAAAGGTAGAAATTTTGCCGACTTTGGGGAGGGGAAAGACTAGAGGTGGCAAATTTTTTATTGTGACAAAACAACTAATATTTATTAATATAACACCCTAATTTCATAAACTTTAAATCCTGCTCCTCTAGGTAAAGATTTACCATCCATTCCCATTGGATAAGACTCATAAGTACTTTTTGGTTGATATGGTTTACTATCAACATATTCTCCTTTTACTTCCACTTTTTCTCCGACATATTCGGCAAAATTTTCAAAAGTTATCGCCTCAGAAGCACGCAGAATGACACCTTCTTCAGCAGAACGTTTTTCTATTTCTAAATCTCCTACATCTAAGACATAATAATTACTATCTCCTGCTATCCAAGACTCAGTAGTTTTACTCCAAGGTTTTTCAATAACTTTACCTGTTAAAAATATCAGATAACGACTTTCCTGAAGTTGCATTGGTATGGATGGAGTTTGAGATAGTTTTGATTTTGTAAATAGATAACCACTCATACCACTGATCATTGCAACAAATACTGATAATACTATAGAGAATACTCTCCAATGAGTCAAATTTACTTGCATCATTTATACCTCTAATTTAAAAATTAATTTAATTGCTATTACATTGAATATTACAGCAATCATNATAACCACTCATACCACTGATCATTGCAACAAATACTGATAATACTATAGAGAATACTCTCCAATGAGTCAAATTTACTTGCATCATTTATACCTCTAATTTAAAAATTAATTTAATTGCTATTACATTGAATATTACAGCAATCATAGACAAAATTCCGGGAGTAAAAGCATTTATTGATAACTATAGATCTTAATGGATTAAAAGGTAAGTTTATGATAAAATCATTAGGATTTTTAAGCAATAAAATTATATGCACCGAATAGCAGCTACTCCTGGCGGTTGGAACCCTCAAACAGAGGGGGTAATTTTTATCGAACAAACTCCCGCACCGATAATATTTTTAACTGCGGCAGATACGGATATTCAAACATTAGCAGCAGCAGTTAATAAGTTACCTTTTGATTTTCCACAACTGCGAGTTGCTAATTTACTTCATTTACAACAACAGTTAACTATTGATACTTATGCTAATGATATTTTATCTAAGGCAAAAGTAATTATTGTTCGACTTTTAGGGGGGCGTTCCTATTGGTCTTATGGTTTGGAAGTTTTGTTAGAAGTGATAGAAAAAAATAGGGCAAAACTAATAGTAATTCCCGGAGATGACCGCCCAGATCCAGATTTAATTAGTCATTCTAATGTGGCAATTTATCTAGTTAATCAATTCTGGCAATATTTAATAGAAGGTGGGGTAGATAATTTTGTTAATAGTCTGAAGTTTATCGCTAATATTTGTCTGGAAAAAAGTTATGATTTTGCCTCACCTATATCAGTGTCGCGAGTCGGAATTTATCCTTGGCAAAAAGAAGATAAAAGCACAAAAGCAAAAGTTGGAATATTATTTTATCGCGCTCATTATTTGTCTGGAAATGTTGCTCCGATAGATGCTCTTTGTCAAGCTTTAATAGAAAAAAATTTAGAACCTGTTCCAGTGTTTGTTTCTTCTCCTAGAGATGTAGAAGTACAGGGAGAAATATTGGCATATTTTCAACCTGAAAATGCTGAAGCTATTCAATTATTGTTAAACACAACCAGTTTTGCTGTCTCTGTTGTAAATGATGGATATTTTTCCAGTGAAAAATATACTAATCATCCTTTATTAAGGCAGGGAAAAAATTTAGACATTCCAGTTTTACAAGTAATTTTTAGTGGTGGAAATTTTGAGCAGTGGGAAGGTAAATTTCAAGGTCTTTCGCCACGGGATGTTGCAATGAATATTGCACTGCCGGAAGTAGATGGAAATATTATTAGTCGGGCAGTTTCTTTTAAGGCTGTTCAAGTTTGGAATTCTGATATAGAAACAGATGTAGTGAGTTATTTTTCAGTTCAAGATAGGATTGAATTTGTGTCAGAATTAGCTACTAATTGGATCAAGTTACGACAAACTCCAGTATCTCAACGTCGCATCGCATTAATATTAGCAAATTATCCTAATCGTGACGGTCGTCTTGCTAATGGGGTGGGGTTAGATACTCCTGCTAGTTGTGTCGAAATTCTTCAAGNGTTATTTTTCAGTTCAAGATAGGATTGAATTTGTGTCAGAATTAGCTACTAATTGGATCAAGTTACGACAAACTCCAGTATCTCAACGTCGCATCGCATTAATATTAGCAAATTATCCTAATCGTGACGGTCGTCTTGCTAATGGGGTGGGGTTAGATACTCCTGCTAGTTGTGTCGAAATTCTTCAAGCTTTAGCAGGAGCTGGTTATTATTTGGAAAATATTCCGGCAACGGGAGATGAGTTAATTAAACGTCTGACTTCTGGAGTGACAAATGATTTGGAAATTCAGGAATTACGCTCTGTTTTTCAGTCTTTATCTTTGGCAGAATTTGAAACATATTTTGCTAGTTTGCCAGAAGTTATACGAGAAAAAATTATTCAGAGATGGGGAAATATCGGTGACAAAGCTAACACAGATTTTGCCTCGGATATATGGATTAATTCTACGATAATTCCCTCATATTTAGAAAAAGATGTTTCTAGTAGTTTTTCAGAATTTGAGAAAGATAATCATAAAAAAGAAAACGACGAAGATTCTGCCACGGATGTACGGTTTTCGGCNGTCGTTCTATTCAAAACCGATCCGAAAAATTCCAGGTATTCAACTAGGAAATATTTTTGTGGGTATTCAACCTTCGCGGGGTTACGATATTGACCCTAGTTTAAATTATCATGCTCCAGATTTAGAACCGACTCCTAATTATTTAGCTTTCTATTATTGGTTGAGAGAAAAATTTAAAATAGATGCAATTATTCATGTGGGAAAGCATGGAAATTTAGAATGGTTGCCCGGTAAAAGTGTCGGTTTATCTCAAGAATGTTTTCCAGAAATAGCTATTGGTGCTTTGCCACATTTTTATCCTTTTATTGTTAACGATCCAGGAGAAGGTTCTCAAGCTAAACGGAGGTCTCAAGCTGTAATTATCGATCATTTAACTCCACCGATGACTCGTGCTGAAATTTATGGAGCTTTGCAGGAATTAGAAACTTTAATTGATGAATATTATGAGGCACAAAATTTAGACCCATCTCGGTTATCTGTGATTCGAGAGCGGATAATTAATCTCATAGAAAAAGAAGGTTTAGATAAAGATTTATCATTTTTAGAAAAAGACTCAGACTTCCTCTCACCTCCGCAGCAAAATAGGGAAAAATTTTCCACAGAAACAAAAGATGTAACTGCCAACTCCTGCTATTCCGAAAAAGACTCAGACTTCCTTTCACCTCCGCAGCAAAATACGGAGAAATTTTCCACAGAAACAAAAGATGTAACTTCCGACTCCTACTATTCCGAAAAAGACTCAGACTTCCTTTCACCTCCGCAGCAAAATACGGAGAAATTTTCCACAGAAACAGAAAGTGTAACTTCCAACTCCTGCTATTCCGAAAAAGACTCAGACTTCCTCTCACCTCCGCAGCAAAATAGGGAGAAATTTTCCACAGAAACA
>NZ_LGSU01000571.1 GCF_002260545.1 Hydrocoleum sp. CS-953
ATTAATTACCTCTTCTGTAATAGAGGGATTGGCTAAAAGGAATTTTTTTTCTTCTCTTGGTCGATTGGATATGGCGAGGTTCCCTCGCCATCTCTCGACCGCTTTTTTCTCCATGAATGGAGAGGCTTTATATCTTGATTTTTCGGTAAAAGCAACCCTTGAAATTGAGAGAGAATTAAAAGTTACTGCTAAAGTAAGGTCTTTTAACCTGATAAATAATTATTCATTATTTGCGCTCTAGCTGACTGCTAAGAGCTGAATGCTTACGGAAGTTTTGATTAAGCATGAGAGTAGGTAGGGACGTTGTATGTAACCTCCCTACGAAGAATTAAAGATAAGAATAATTAACATTAACTGAGTTAAAATTAGCAAAAAAATTAAAATATAGGTGTTAACTACTTAATAACTGAAGTGTTAGCTAAGTATAGCATTAATCCATGGTAATTGGGATAAATTGAGAAATCTTATAAATATAGCAATCCCCGCATAGGTTGCGGTTCAATAATTGATAATTGATAATTACCTCTTCCTTTTAGGAAGAGGATTGAATAAAAGGAAAATAAATTCATTGTTTATCCTTTAAAGGAGAGGCTTTGAACCTTAATTATTGGGCAATAAAAAAGTAGAAAAAAAAACTGAAACCCCCGCCAGTTTCCTGTTGCATTTTCTCTAAAAGCGGTAAGATTTTTATACACAAAGAAAATAGGATTGCTATAGTATAAGCGCGAACTAAATAAAATCTTAAAAAAATAGGTTGACTTATTGAATGATAACTATTTTTTTTCTATATTAAAATAGAAACTTTAACAAATAATTGGAGAAAATTTGATGCAAGTTATACCCAAACCAGAAACAACAACAATTAACCATTCCCCACCAGAAACCATTACCCTTGATGTCAGTGGTATGAAATGTGCTGGATGTGTTAAAGCAGTAGAGCGACAATTAACTCAACAAACAGGCGTTATCTCCGCTCGCGTCAACCTGGCAACCGAAGTCGCAACAGTTGAATGCCAAACAAACCAGGTCGATCCAAACACTCTCGCTCAAAAACTCACAGATAACGGTTTCCCCACTCAACCACGCCTCGACACCTCCGAAACAGATGCTGCTAAGAAACAAACCGAACGCCATCGTCAAGAAATTAAACAACAAATTTGGCGGATAGCGATCGCTTCTTTACTACTAATTCTCTCAGGTATCGGACATTTAGGACACTTCATCGGCTCAGAAATTCCTATTCTGGGGAATATTTGGTTTCATGCAGTTTTAGCTACCGTCGCTCTATTACTACCAGGAAGAGAAATAATCATCGACGGCGCTCGGAGTATGTTACGCAACGCTCCTAATATGAACACTTTAGTTGGTTTGGGTGCTGTTACTGCTTATACTGCTAGTATCATTGCTTTGTTATTTCCACAGTTGGGATGGGAATGCTTTTTTGACGAACCTGTAATGATACTTGGTTTCATTCTCTTAGGTAAAACTCTTGAGCAACAAGCAAGATATCGAGCAGCATCTACCCTACAGTCATTAATTGCACTCCAACCAGCAACTGCACGTTTAGTTCCTGCACCCAACGGCAACAATAATTCTTCTGAGTCTGTAGAAATTCCTGCTTCACGAGTCAAGGTGGGAGAATATTTACAAGTATTACCAGGGGAAAAATTTCCTGTGGATGGGGAAATATGTGATGGTAAAACAACTGTAGATGAGTCTATGCTTACCGGGGAGTCGATACCTGTAGTTAAAGAATTTGGTGCTAATGTTGCTGCGGGAACTATTAATAAGTCTAGCGCTATAGTTATCCAAGCAACTCGCACGGGTTCAGAAACTACATTAGCTCAAATTGTCAAATTAGTCGAAACTGCCCAAACTAGAAAAGCTCCCATTCAAAATTTAGCAGATACGGTGGCAGGGTATTTTACTTATGGCGTAATGACTATTGCTAGTCTGACATTTTTATTCTGGTATTTTGTCGGTACTAATATTTGGTCTCACGTTTTACAGACATCCAGTCACGAGGGAATGATGATGACTCATTCTACTTCTCCTCTACTTTTGAGCTTGAAATTAGCGATCGCTGTTTTGGTTATTGCTTGTCCTTGTGCTTTAGGTTTAGCAACACCAACTGCTATATTAGTCGGTTCGGGTGTGGGAGCGCAAAGAGGTTTGTTAATTAAAGGTGGGGATGTATTGGAAAAGGTGCATGAGTTAGATACTGTCGTTTTTGACAAAACTGGAACCTTGACTACCGGACATCCGACTGTCACTGACTTAGTAGGAGATAACCCAGAATGGTTGTTACAGGTTGCTGCTACTGTAGAAAGTGGTGCAAGTCATCCTTTAGCAGAGGCAATTTTACAAAAAGCAGAGGAAGAAAATGTGGCGTTATTACCAGCAACAGATTTTTATACTGAACCAGGTTTAGGAATATCTGCGGTTGTTGATGGTAAGACAGCTTTAGTTGGTAACTGGGAATGGTTAAATAGACATCAAATTATTGTTGAGAAAGAAAATATTCCCACTTTAACAAGCAAAACAACAGTTTATGTTGCTGTAGATGGGGTATTAGTTGGAATTATTGGAGTTAGTGATGTTTTGCGGAATGATACTCAGACAACAGTTAAACGTCTGCAAAATATGGGTTTAAGGGTAATGTTATTAACAGGCGATCGCTCTTCTGTTGCCGTAACTATTGCGCAACAGTTAGGTTTACCTGCTGAGGATGTTTTAGCAGAAGTACCACCAGAAGGAAAAGCTCAGGCGATCGCTACTTTACAGTCAAAAGGTGAGAAAGTGGGAATGGTAGGAGATGGTATTAATGATGCTCCTGCTTTAGCTCAAGCGAATGTGGGTATTGGGATGCAAGCAGGTACAGATGTGGCGGTGGAAACTGCTGATATTGTATTGATGCAGGATAAGTTAATGGATGTGGTGGAGTCTATTAAACTAAGTCGCACCACTTTCAACAAAATTCGTCAAAATCTGTTTTGGGCGTTTGCCTATAATATTGTTGGTATTCCCGTAGCTGCGGGGGTATTGTTGCCGAGTTTAGGAATTATTCTTAGTCCTAGTGCTGCGGGTGCTTTGATGGCGTTTAGTTCGGTGAGTGTTGTGACTAACTCTTTGTTATTGCGTAGCACATTTCGTTGAAATTAGACCACAAGTAGGGACGTTCCATGGAGCGTCCCTAGACGATAGGAAGTAATCTCTTCAAACCATGAGATTGCTTCCTTACGGAACCTTCTGTCTCCTGCCTTCTCAATTCTCAATTCTCAACGGAACCTTATGCCTCCTGCCTTCTCAATTCTCAAGTTGTCATTGCGACGATAGGAAGCAATCTCAGGGGTTCGCGGAGATTGCTATCCGTTCCGGAATGCTCCGCAAACCTTCCACTCCGTTCCAGTCGCAATGACTTGGGTATAGCAATTATCAGGATTTTATAGAACCCCTGAAGGTATCTCCGCAAAGGTAAGGGTTTTTGCCAAAGGAGTCAGTCCTCAGTCCTCAGTAGTCAGGAGATGGAGAATAAAGAAATAGAGGAAAAAGGTAGAATTTTTTTGACTTACTTCATCATCTCCCCCACTCCCCTACTCTCAATCTCTAATTTTAAATAGACCCCTTCAGGGGTTCTATATGAACGAAACCTTCTGACTCCTCAATTATCAATTATCCATTATCCATTATC
>NZ_LGSU01000572.1 GCF_002260545.1 Hydrocoleum sp. CS-953
GTAATCTATGACTTATATCAGTACCTCCCCTTGAAGTCGGAGGCTTGAAAATCTGGAATTTTCTTTTTTATGAGGACTTACGCAGAGGTACTATAGTTTATATATATAATATATATAGAGTTAAAAAACTATAACGTTATAGTTTTGAACGCTACATACATGGTCTTTCCGTAAGTCCTAACCTTGTACAGTAGATGGTGCAGCCAAGAGGAGGCTTGAAGCCGATACTATTTTGTTAACAAAAGCTAACAATGCACAATAAGATTAACTTATTGAGGGGGTATCTCCCAAAGTGATAGAAGGATGTTCTACCACGCTTTTAATAAAGATTCCGCGAGCGCCGTTTAAATCACGGTCAAGTCGAAATCCATTACTACCAAAAACAACTTTTTTGCCACCTAAATTATTAATAATTTCACCAGTCCAACTAACAGTTTTACTCCTGTAGGCTTATTTATTGGTCAATATTGACAAATTCTACCATTAGTCTCAGGTAATAACTCATTCCACGGTTCGGGTTGAATAGTTTCCGGTGTAGAAAAAATTATCTCAAATAAACCATCATTTCTCACTTCACCGATTCTAAAATATTTAGAAAGATGATGATTATTTTCCATTTTTACCTTTGCTTGAGGCGCATTAAAAGTTTGACCTAAAGCAGCTTGACTTACTTTTTCTAAATCATTCGCTGTACCTGCTTTTTCAACTGCTTGCTTCCATAAATAAACCATTATATAAGCAGCTTCCATTGGGTCATTAATAACTCGATTATTTCCATATTTTTCTTGGAATTTTTGGATAAATTTTTGGTTTTCTAGAGTATCAACAGTCATAAAATAATTCCAGGCTGCATAATGACCAATGAGATATTCTATGCCAATTTCTTTGACCTCAGCTTCACCAATACTTACAGACATAACGGGATATTTATTAGGTCTTAAACCAGCAGCACTTAATTCTCTAAAAAATGCTATATTACTATCACCATTTAGAGTATTGAATATCACGCCACCGTTGGGTAATTTGGCGATAATTTCTGCAATAATTTCTTTAAATTCTTTACGGCCTAGAGGAATATAATTTTCTCCTAATATTTCCCCTCCAAGATTAGATATTTTGGCTTGAATTATAGCATTGGCTGTCCGAGGAAAAACATAGTCAGAACCAATTAAAAAAAATTTTTGACCCTTATTTTCATACAACCATTTAACCGCAGGTTCAATCTGTTGATTTGGTGTTGCACCTGTGTAAAATACATTTTTAGAACATTCTTGACCTTCATATTGTACAGGATACCAAAGCAAATGGTTTTGTGACTCAAATACAGGTAAAACAGCTTTTCTACTAGCTGATGTCCAACAACCAAATACTGTTACTACTCGATCTTCTTTAATTAATTTAGTTGCTTTTTCAGCAAACATTGGCCAATCTGAAGCTCCATCTTCTATAATTGGTTCGATTATTTTTCCTAATACACCTCCTAATTTGTTAATTTCTTCAATTGCTAATAATTCGGCATCTACAACATTTTTTTCACTAATTGCCATTGTGCCTGTTAATGAATGTAATATACCGACTTTGATAATTTCTGGTTCATTTTTTGATGTTAAATTATTCTGATTCTGGCAAGCTTTGAGTAGTAAAGCTGAGGTTATACCTAGAGCGTTATTGATTAAAAATTTCCGTCTATTCAGTCGATTTAGCATTATCTTTTATCAANTGCCAATCTGAAGCTCCATCTTCTATAATTGGTTCGATTATTTTTCCTAATACACCTCCTAATTTGTTAATTTCTTCAATTGCTAATAATTCGGCATCTACAACATTTTTTTCACTAATTGCCATTGTGCCTGTTAATGAATGTAATATACCGACTTTGATAATTTCTGGTTCATTTTTTGATGTTAAATTATTCTGATTCTGGCAAGCTTTGAGTAGTAAAGCTGAGGTTATACCTAGAGCGTTATTGATTAAAAATTTCCGTCTATTCAGTCGATTTAGCATTATCTTTTATCAAAAGATGATTTTTTTGATCGAGAAGAATTCAAAAAAGTTATAGCACTTTTATTATGAATGATGTACGGTATTTTTTCACACTAAGCATGAAAAAAGAAGGCGACAAAAATAGAATCTCGAACGCAGATGCTGAAAAATATCTGCTACAATTCATTTGAGACAGCTAGTTCTATTATTTCCCCTTTTTTTCAATATTTATTCCTTCTATCCTAGATAAATAAAGCCTTCTTCCTTCTTACCTCTTGCTTACTTATACTATTTTTTACAAACACTTATTAAATTAGTAAGTACCTAAGCAAAATTGTTTACCTATTCCGATTCTCTGTGTTATTTATAATTATAAAAATTAAGTTTGTATAGATGTTTCATTAATTGATAATTGATAATTACCTCTGGTTAAAACCATCAGATTGAAGATCAGGAAATATTATTTCTTTTCTTGGTCGATTGGATATGGCTCACTTCGGAGTGGCTCTGCACTCTTCGGGAGACCCGCTCCTACGGACCCGCTTTGCTTTATATGTTGCGAAGCAAAACGCCATCCCATCCTAGGTCATGCTCCGCATTCATGTCGGCTCAAGCGCCGAAACGACCGCTTTTTTCCCCTATCCAAGGGGCAGGGCTGTTTCAAAGCCTAAATGAGTTAACAATTTAAGGAGAACTAGAGATGTTTAGGATCAGAAAATAGAGAAATTAGCCATATCAGTGCCGATTTTTCAGCTTCGGAGTGTCATTAAACTCTGTCTAAATATCTGGTTCAATTCCCTCAAATAACAACAATTNGAAAATCTAGGGTAAAGCGTGGAAAATTCTCCCCTGCTCCCTGCTCCCCTGCTCCCCTTCTGTCTTAACCAAGAATGAAACAGCCCTGCCCTTAAAAGGGGAGGTTTTAAACCAGAATTATTTAATTATTAATTATTAATTATTAATTATTAATAATTGGGTAATGTAAGCATTTCCTGCGGAATGCTGCGCAAACAGCTATTAGCGGTCAGCTCTTCCTAGGTCATGCTGCGCAAACAGCTTTGTAATAAACGATGTAATTCGATAGATTATTAAGGGTTAACTGATGGATTTTTACCGAATAATTAAGGTTTAAAGCCTCTCATGATCAAGGAGAAACAATGAATTTATTTTCCTTTTATTCAATCCTATCCGTTTTAGGGAGAGGTAATTATCAATTATCAATTATCAANATGAATTTATTTTCCTTTTATTCAATCCTATCCGTTTTAGGGAGAGGTAATTATCAATTATCAATTATCAATTATCAATTATCAATTATTGAACCATACTTTTAATTCTATGAAATCTCTAAATTGCTTTTTCCTCTGTTAAAGGAAATAAAGCTGTTTAGCTAACGCACAACTTCGTTAACGCTGCGCGACATGGAAAGCGGAGCATTCCGTTAGGAAAAAACGTAGTTCCTCCTCAGGAGGCTAGCTGTTAGCTGAACGCTGAATGCTTACTGTATAATTAATTTTGCACGACCACTTATCATCATTAAATTAGGTTTAAACCCTCGCCTTTAAAGAGAATAAAAAAATAAACTTGAGTATTTCAACTGTCCTAAGTCAGTACAATATACTGATAACTGATAACTCAAATAACCTATTACCTAACATCCCAAATATGTATCTCACCAAGAGTGATAATTACTAGCTCAAGTTATTTAT
>NZ_LGSU01000573.1 GCF_002260545.1 Hydrocoleum sp. CS-953
GCTAATAAGTAACAGATTATTGGTATAATAATATTTTTATTCATTTATCTATTTATTTTGAACGAAAAATTAGTTTAGTAAAAAGCAAAGATTCTGATAGAGTTAATCATGTAGTTACAAGTTCTCAAGGTTAAAGAATCTATGGCAATTAAACTGTATGACCTAGTTACTGCCGAAGAAAACAGAGCTTTTAGTCCCTTCTGCTGGAGAAGTCGCATGGCTCTAGCACACAAAAATTTAGAAGTAGAAATTATGCCCTGGCGACTGACAGAAAAAGAGACGATCACTTTCTCTAATCAGGATAAAGTTCCTGTAATTGTTGATGGAAATAAGGGAGATAAAGTAGTTTTTGACTCTTGGAATATTGCTAACTACTTAGAGGAAACTTATCCGGATAAACCTTCTTTATTTGGCAGTGCTGAAGCCAAAGCTCAAACTATGTTTATCGACTCTTGGAATGGTAGTCTATTAGGAGTTTTAGTGCCAATAATAATATACGATGTATTTGAAAATCTTGACCCTAAAGACAAGCCTTATTTTCGAGAAAGTCGTGAAAGTGTTTTTGGTAAGTCTCTAGAAGAATTTAAAGATGTTACAGAAGACCAAATAAATAATTTTATAACTTTCTTAGAGCCTTTAAGAAATACTATAAGTCAGCAATCTTTCTTGGCAGGAGAAACACCAAACTATGCTGATTATCTAGTCTTTTCTACTTTTCAATTTGCTCGTTCTATATCTCCAAAAAAAATATTAGAAACTAGCGATCCAGTTTATGCTTGGCGAGAAAAAATGCTCGATTTATTTGATGGCATAGGACGCAAAAATTTGGGTTTTAATTAACATTTTGCTTGGGAACATCTATCTAGAAGTCAGAAGTGACCTCGTTAATAATTTAACTTCTGACCGAAAAATTTAGGTAGTTACGTCTCTTATTTTAAGAGAGTAAAAAAAAGAAGATTCCGTATTTAAAGCCTCCTTATTCCACGAGGTACTGATAACTGTTTAGCGTTCCGCACAACTTTCCTATCGGAATGCTACGCAAACGTTAACGCGGAGCGACATGGAAAGCAGAGCATTCCCTATACGAAAAAACGCAGTTCCTCTGCAAGAAGCTAACTGTTAACGTTAACGTTAGCGAAGCTCCTCTGCAAGAGGCAGTTCCTCTGTTTTGCTGACGCAAAGCTCCGCTAACGCTCCGCGACATGGAAAGCGGAGCAGTCCGTCAGGATAAAGGGCAGCTCCTCCGCAGGAGGCAAGAGGCTAACTGTTAACGCAGTTCCTCCGGAGGAGGCTAACTGAAATGACTTCTGACTTCATTAAACAGTTATCAATTAAATCTTTTTTCTAGTTTGCTCAAAATAATAAAGTAAGAATTTAACTTCTGACTTCATTAAACAGTTATCAGTTGAATATTTTTTCTAGCTTGCTCAAAATAATAAAGACAGAATTTAACTTCTGACTTCTAAATTAAAACTTCAGAATAGCTGTCTCTTGACTCCTTTTTCAATAGAGAATTAGACAAAAATTGGAGATTGTTTAAATTATGACTATTGATTTATATTACTGGCCGACTCCTAATGGTTGGAAAGTAAGTATCATGCTCGAAGAAACGGAAACTCCCTATAATTTAATTCCTGTTAATATTATGGCTGGAGACCAATTTCAACCAGAATTTCTCAAAATTAGTCCTAACAATAAAATGCCTGCTATTGTTGACCCTAATGGTCCTGATGGTAATCCTATTTCTATCTTTGAGTCAGGAGCTATTTTGCTTTATTTAGCAGAAAAAATAGGTCGTTTTATTCCAGAAAATCCACGAGAACGCTACACTACTATTCAATGGTTAATGTTTCAAATGGGTGGCGTCGGACCAATGTTAGGACAAGCTCATCATTTTCGTCAATATGCACCGGAAAAAATTCCTTATGCTATTGAAAGATACACAAATGAAGCATCTCGTTTATACCGAGTATTAGATCAACAACTATTCCAATTTGAATATGTAGCCGGAGATTATTCTATTGCCGATATGGCAATATATCCTTGGATAATATCCCACGAAAAACAAGGGCAAAATTTAGCAGATTTTCCTAATTTAAAGCGATGGTTTGAAACTGTTAGTCAGCGACCTGGGGTGACTCGTGGTTTAGCAGTTTTAAATGAGAGTCGGATCAAAAATATGGATGAAACAGCAAAGGAAAATCTCTTCGGCGCTCGTCAGTTTCAGCGGTAATTAACTATTAGTTTTTATTGGGTAAGTAAATATTTTTCTGCACTAAAAAATTTTGTAGAGATGTTCCATAAAGCATCTCTACAAATCTTATTCAGACTGCTAAATTTTCTCCATAAAAATTTATTAGTTTGCTAAATATGGTTAGTTTATGTCAGGAGAATAAATTAGTGCAATAGGCTCTTGTAATCAATGAAAAATTCAGAAATTTAATCAGGGAAAATATCAGGATGTGGTTATTTGTTTTGGTTATGTTGTATATTTGCATCCCGAATTTGTTTGCATATTATTATCGAGATTTAGATTATATTCAGTTGGAAAATTATGGAGAAGTGGTTGAAGATTTAACTAAGGTTGTACAGTTAGATTATAGTCGCGCTCCAGCATATAATTATCGAGGTAATGCCTATTATAAATTTGCAAAATCTCAACAAGCAGTTGATAATTATGAGCAGGCAGTAAAATTGGGTTTGAGTGAAGCAGTTATAGCAATTCCCACAAGGAGTAAGGTAGAAAATTCCTTTGTTTTGGGAGTAGGGAGTAGGGGAGTAGGGTAGGAGAAAAACAACTGTACTTCCCATGCTTGAGAAACGCGATAACATCTAGATATTGCTTTGAGTATTTAGGAAGAAAAACAATGGGAAACTCCGGAGAAAATACGCCGTGAAAAAATCAAACAACAGCAACAACCACCTCACTAAAGAAATATGGCTTGAAGAACTAGGAGCAGTATTTACTTTTGGGGTAGTTACTATCAACAACTCCGGGACAATAATTAATTTTACCCCCGGTTCTGCTAGGCAAAAAATAGAAGATTTAGGTAATGGTATTAAATTTAGAAATGGTTTATGTTCCAGGGGAAAGTTTTCTAATGGGGTCGCCGGAAGATGAAGAGGGAAGAAATAATAATCAAAGTCTGCAACATCAAGTTATATCATGTCCGTTGGTATTGTTTGTGTAAAAGCTGGGAATATCTACTATATTTAATTTTACCTTCTCTTAAAGCTTCTTCCTTCTTCCTTCTCTCCTAGATAACTAAAGACTTCTTCCTTGCCGAATTATTAATTATTAATTATTAATTATTAAATAATTCTGGTTTAAAGCCTCCCCTTGGATAGGGGAAAAAAAGTGCTAGGATATTTCCTTATCTTCAATTCCGTAACGGTTTTAACCAGAGGTAATTATCAATTATCAATTATCAATTATCAATTATCAATTATCAATTAATGAACTTCACTATACAATACCGATGCTACCGGACATGGTATTACTCTTCAACTCAGAAAAACTATATCTCTAATACCATTTTGAAAAAAGAATGTTACCAATAGTAAGAGCGATAAAAAGACTTAACAGGAGATGTCCCTTGGACAAAAAATATGATGTATGACCTAAAAAACTATATTAAAGCCATTCCCATGCGACTCCGTACGGACGCCCTTATGCAACGTCCCTACCTCCTG
>NZ_LGSU01000574.1 GCF_002260545.1 Hydrocoleum sp. CS-953
AGTTATAAATAAGTTCTATAAATAGCTATTGACATTATCTAAATTCAAAGGTATGTTCAATTTAGTCTAGCTTTACTAGGCTAAATTTTTGGCATCATTGTAATCACGAATACTATTCAAGAAAATGAATCCACCAATCGAACTTTTTACCTTTCAAGGCAGTCTTTTTGGTTGGCGAGTACAGCTTGCTTTAGCAATTAATAATTTTGATTATGTTTGTAATTATTTAGACCCAGTAAAAGGAGAACATAAAGCTCTTGATTATGTAGCTTTAAATCCTCGTGGAAAAGTTCCATTACTCAAACATGGAGAATTTTTTGTCCGTGAATCTATAGCGATTTTAGTATATTTAGATTCTCTATATCCTGAGTGGCAACTTTTTGGCAATACTAGCCAATAAAAAGCAAAAATTTACCAACAGGTATGTGAAATTGATAATATAATTGTACTTCCTTTATTCCAGCTAATCCCACCAATTTTCTTTGGAGGTATAGCAGGAAAAGAGGAAGAAATTCTTGAAAATTTCCAAAAATTAAAAGTTGAATTTACCATGCTTAATGATAATATTTCAGCCGATGAAAATTGGTTAGCAGGGGATAAATTATCAGCAGCAGATATTGCCATTTATCCTGTTGTTAGATTTGTGGAAAAGTTAGCAGCTCAGGAAGATGTCAGTAAGTTAAATCTTGACATATTACCGATACAGGAAAAATATCCAAAATTAGGAAATTTAGTGCAAAAAATTGATGAAATGCCTAATGTAGAAAGTCTCTATCCTCCTGACTGGCGTTAAAAAAACCGTAGGGGCGAATGGCATTCGCCCTTATGACATTCGCTCTATGGCATTCGCCTTTGTAGGTACGTTGCATGCAACGTCCCTACTGGGTTATCCTTTTTTATGTTAGTAACCTGAAAACTGCTGTATGATATAGCAGTTAAAGTAAAGATTAACACATTGATTAATCCTCAAACTCTCTCAGATATTACTTTTGAATTTTGACTTTTGACTTTTGATTTGCGCATAGCGCTATAATTAATCCTTCAAAGTCGATCGCATAGTCGGGAACATAATTACATCTCGAATGCTTTGAGTATTTGTCAGCAACATCACCACACGGTCAACCCCAATACCCATTCCACCACAGTTAGGCATCCCCAGTGACAACGCCTGAATAAAGTCTTCATCTATTGGGTGNTGAATTTTGACTTTTGACTTTTGATTTGCGCATAGCGCTATAATTAATCCTTCAAAGTCGATCGCATAGTCGGGAACATAATTACATCTCGAATGCTTTGAGTATTTGTCAGCAACATCACCACACGGTCAACCCCAATACCCATTCCACCACAGTTAGGCATCCCCAGTGACAACGCCTGAATAAAGTCTTCATCTATTGGGTGTGCTTCATCATCTCCCGCTTCTCTTTGGGCGATCTGTTCCTCAAAACGTTTGCGTTGGTCTTGGGGATCGTTTAACTCGGAGAAACCATTAGAATATTCGGTATGGTCATTAATCTTAATTGTATGTTGACATTTAGAGAACATTTAAAGTTACTTTTTAAGTAGTGAATCTTCTAGTAATTGAAAGGCTTTTTGAGCAGCAATTTCAGCTTTTTTTTTAGGTAACTTTTTGATAAGGTAATGTGGTAGTAATGCTTTTGTGCCCTATTAAAGCTTTCAGTTCTTGAATTCTGATTAAACCAACTCTTTCGGTGGCAAAAGTATGTCGTAGGTCATGGAGTCTCACTCCTTCAAGTAAGGGATGATTTTGAGTTAATTTTTTCCAATCTTTATTGACTGTACGATAGCTGACATGAGTTATTTATTTTGAAAATGGTTTTGGAGCTTTCAACAATGCTGGATGTGGCTGATGTAGGTAATATTGAAGATATTTTTCGCGGGACAATTGCTGCATCTTTATTGTCATAGCACCATCGTTGAAAGTTACCTTTTCCTCTGACTACAAATTTGTAGTTTATTGGGTTAATTCTGTAGTTTATTTTTGTCTATTTGTTCTAATAGTTCGTCTATTATTAATTCTTTTGAATGGATAAGCTTGACGATTGTGTAGAGATGGCAGTTAATTATGATTACTTTGTATAGTAAAGAAAGTTGGTTGTGAGTAAAATAATGAATAACTTGCTCAGCATTATGTTCACCCTTATTTCCCTCTGGTTTTCCCTTGGGGAATTGTCCAATAGGATTGGTTTTTATGTAGTTGGAATTTACTGCCAAGTTTAGTCAGGCATTAATGACAGTTTGATGATGGTTATGAGTGGTGTATGAGAGATGATTTATGAGGTAGTCATGCAGGGTCTGACCATCCAATAATTCTCTTGGCAAATAACCAGATTTTTTGAGAAGGGGGAGTAGAATTTTTTCATCGGAACAAAGGGTATTTCCAGTCCCTAACGTGGTAAAAATTGGGTTGCTGTTGTGGCTAATGTGGCGGACAATTAGATCAAAAAAAACTTTATACAGGACTCCCCAAATTTGGTCTATTTGCATGCAAATACATCTGCCAAATTGGCAACCACTCCCGAATTATTTTGCTTATATTAAAGATGTCAAACAAAACAAAGTTGTTTGAAGCTTTCAAAAACAAAGTGCGATTCGTTTGGCCTAAGTAAACCCTAGTTTACGTTCCGCCAGCCCTGTAAAAGGGTAACTCTGATACTGATGGAGGTTAAATTCCTTCCCACACCGATGCCGTGTGACTCTAATCTCCCAGAATTCAGAATTAGCAACTCTTGGTTTCAGTGCATGGGTATAAAGGGAAATAAGGGTAATGTCATCCCAATCCTTTGCACGGGTAGTTAGCCAAGTTTATCGTACAGAGAATCTAGTATTATGGGTCGTGATGAGAAACAGGATAAAAGCGTTGATACTCCTGAAGCAAAAGGTATACATCACATAATTTGAACCAATCATTTGTTGTTCGTTTCGTATCTAATTAGAGGTGGGCTTAGACTAGGGGCCTAAAGCTAACGTGAAATGAGATCAGGGAACGAAGTAACCCCTTTTCGACTCTCAATGATGAGTAGGGAAAGCGTAAACCTTTGTTGATTAGGGATAACGATTCCTCCAGAGGCAAGCCTCGATTCAACAATTAATAATTAATTATTACCTCTCCTTGAAAACGGATAGGATTGACTAAAAGGGAATTTTTTTCTTCCAAACGCAAATCCTTTGTTATTAGGAGCCGTGTGAGCTGGAAACTCTCATGTACGGCACGTGAAGCAGAGGTGAGGGATAGGGAAATCCCTATCGACTCTAACTTAAGAACACACACAATAATTATTTTACAATTAAACTACTTAGAAACTGCCAACGAAGAAGTACTTGGTGGCGGTGGGATTAAATTCGACAGCTACTTCAAAAAGAATGTATATGTCACAGAATACTTTAACACTGTAGTCAAAAACGACATATATTCCAAAGTTGACGTTACTGGCAACGCAGCTGAAGCTCAAGCGATAGCTGATGCTTATGGCAAAAATACTAAGACCATCACCGACACTGGTGCTCAAGCTACTGACTACAGTTCTGAGTCCTTCAGCAAATCAATTGCTGCTGTTGGCTCATTCTATTATTGATCCCTGATTAGGGTTCTCAATGGCTTTGTCAAGTTTTCCCCTGCTTAATTAAATCCATCAGGAGCTGAAAACTTGGCAACAAAGCCGAAAATGAATGT
>NZ_LGSU01000575.1 GCF_002260545.1 Hydrocoleum sp. CS-953
AATCAATTAGAGTTAGTAAATGCTGAATTAGTATCAGAAATTAAACGCCGAAAACAAGCAGAAAAATCAGTTCAGAGCCTAAATTGGTTAAAAGAAATCCGAAAAGAATTAGTATTGTATAACTTTGAAAAAAGAATACAAAAAAAAGGTAGAACTCTAATTGAGATTTTCAAAAATAGCTGATAGCTAATAGCTGACAGCTAAATGCTTATAAAGAGGATAATTATGGCTATTACTTGTAATGTATGTTTCTACGACAGAAATGCAGACAACAATCAATTTTGCGAAATTTGTGGTTCAGAAATTAGAGCATCAACCACTTTATTTGAAGCTCAAGAAAAAGGGATTCAAGACCTAGAAACCCAAACATTTATACAATCAGACCAACAACAACTAAACCTAAATCAAAATATCAATCAAAATATTAATAACTATCCCCTAAAAACACCAGCTTCTACAAATATACCTACCAGTCAAATACCAATTATAGAAGATAGTCAAAAAGCAAATATATTACCTAAAAATAATACTAATCCTACAGTTATTAATGGTACTGTTGCTAAACTTATCTCTAAACAAGTAGGTGCGCCCATAGCAGAATTTATTATCGATAGTAACAATGCTATTATTGGTAAATTTGACCCAGACATCGGACCAGTAGAAATTGATTTAGATGGATTTTATGGAGATGAAACTGTTTCATCAACCCATGCAGAAATCTATTTTGAAAATAATCAATGGCAGATAAAAGACATGGGTTCAACTAATGGTATTTATATCAAACCTACAGGTAAAACTCGGTTTGGATACCGTATGAATAAACCAGAAATATTAAACTCAGGAGATGAAATTGCCATAGGTAAAATTCGGTTATTATTTCTAATTACTTAAATATAAGCTAATATACATTCGATTGGGGGAATAAAATAAACGGAGGAAAGAAACAGGGAAAAGAAAAAAGGGCATTGGTGAATGATTGTATGATTTTATAGGAGTTAGGAGGTAGAAAGTAAGCATTTCCTGCGGAATGCGGAGCTAACAGCTATTAGCAGTCAGCTAGCCTCCTACGGAGGAACTTCGTTAACAGCAATAAGACCCTGTACTTAAGGACGGGGTTTAAATGAATATAGATTTTGGAGCTGACTTTTGTAGTAAGATTTTTCTGTCCTAATTAATAAAGCTTTTATCAGTTACTAAAAGCAATAGCTGATGGCTGATAGCTGACGGGTGAATGCTTACGGTAGAAAAGAGTTTGTCGGTGACTTGGCGAGGAATAAATAGGTATAATTCGCAGTATTTTTTTGGGCTTAAAATCTACTGCTATTTGAATTTCATACCTTATTTAACCAACGCCGAAAAAAGCTTTTAAGCTATCAGCTAATTAGTAAATTATAGTTTATTATTCACAGTTTAAATGTACAGCTTAACGAAGTTATAAGTCAGAAGTCATAAGTTGTTTTTTTCACAGGGATTTATTCCCCGCTCCAAAAACATTTCGCCTTAAAATACGAGGTTTTAGACCCATTTTTTTGATAATTTATTATTCCCTCTTCCTTCTTCCTTTTTCCTTCTTACCTCTTCCTTCTTAAGTAAAATAAGGATAAAAAATGTTAATCAACTGCCCAATTTGTGGCGCAGAAAATCTTGATACAACCATTACTTGTACTGCCTGTGGTTGTGCTTTAATAAGCTTAAATTCAGTGGGATATCAACTTCCTAGTGGTACTTTACTTTACCAAGGTAAATACAGAATAGAAAAAACTTTAGGTGAAGGTGGTTTTGGCATTACTTATAAAGCAACTGATTTAGAAAATTTTACTGATGTTGCTATTAAAGAACTTTGCCCAGATAAGTTTCTTAGACATGGGATTAATATTATCTGGCCTCCCTCTATTCCTCCTAAAATTCAACAGGAACAAATCCAAAAATTTAAGACTGAGGCAGAATCTCTAAAAAAATGCGTTCATCCTAATATTGTCAGAGTAATTAACTGGTTTGAAGCTAACAATACCGCTTATTTAGTAATGGAATTTGTCTCAGGTAAATCTCTATCTAAAATTTTGACGGAAAGAGGTAAACTGCCAGAAAATATTGTCAAAAAATATTTCATTCAAATCACCGAAGCTTTAAAATTAGTTCATGCTAATAACTTCCTGCATCGGGATATTAAACCAGACAATATTATTATTAACTCCCAAGATCAAGCCATATTAATTGATTTTGGTTCTGCCAGAGAATTTTTAGCAGGTCTTACTAATAAAATGACTGCTATGTTAACACCTGGATATTCACCTATTGAACAATATACTAATCTAGGTAAGTCTAATCCCAGTACAGATTTGTATGCTATTTGTGCTTCAATTTATCATGTTTTAACAGGTAGAGTACCAGTAGCAGCACCAGCTAGGTTAGGTTCAGAAACTTTAATTTTTCCACGGCAAATAGAACCATCAATTCCTATCCAAATAGAACAAATTATCTTAACAGGAATGAAGNATTGAACAATATACTAATCTAGGTAAGTCTAATCCCAGTACAGATTTGTATGCTATTTGTGCTTCAATTTATCATGTTTTAACAGGTAGAGTACCAGTAGCAGCACCAGCTAGGTTAGGTTCAGAAACTTTAATTTTTCCACGGCAAATAGAACCATCAATTCCTATCCAAATAGAACAAATTATCTTAACAGGAATGAAGATGGAAATAGAAGAACGTTTTCAAACTGCTGATGAATTAATTGATGCACTTAAAGGTAAGTTTATTTCTCAAAAATTAAAGCAAGCAAGACAGATTTTAAAAGAAGGAAATTTAACAGAAGCAGTCACAGCTTATCAACAATGTTTGCTCAAAGAAACTGATAATGGTATAGCAGCAGTAGAGTTGGCAATGATATTAGTTTATATAGAAGATAGTCAAGCTATTATTGTGGCTAATCAAGCAATTAAAATAAATCCTAATGATGGCAGAGGTTATGGAGTTTTAGGACTAATTAATTGCCGTCAAGAAAAATGGCAAGAGGCAGTTAAACAGTTAGAAAAAGCAGTAAAATTATCTCCAAAGGAATCTTGGATACAGGCAAATTTTGCTTGGTCTTTAGCTAAAATAGGGAGATGGGAAGAAGCGTTAATCGTATGTAATTGCGCTTTAGAGCTAGATAATAATTCTGACTTTACATTAGGATTAAAATCCTGGATTTTAGTTAATCAAAAATACTTGGTATAAGCTATTAAAGCTACGCGCAAGTCAAAATTTAGAAGTAATACCAATTCCCTAAAGCAATCTTATACTTGATTAAAACTTCAGTTATTAAGTAATTACTTTAGTAGAATAACTTTTTTGCTGATTTTAGGTTAGTTAATGTTAATTATTCTTGATTGTAGGGACGTTGCATTCAACGTCCCTACACTGGGTCATAAATTCGATAATCTATGAGCCAAAATTGTTCGATTTCGGGGTTAAAATATATACAATTTACTATTCCTATACCACGTTAGCGCAGCTTTGCGTAAGCAAACTACTTGATGCTCATTACCACTGTATTGTCGTCGAACCAATTCAATTTTATTACTATGTTTCTTGTTAAGAACTGTATCATCAAAGATTAAGTAACCTTCTGTATTAGCTATAATTTCTTTTTTAACATTTCTCCATAAATCCTGGTCATCAAAGTTTTTGATTTTTAAATAACGATTTATCG